>CAMAYO010000001.1 GCA_945862465.1 Pseudorhodobacter antarcticus
CGCCAAGGCTTCGACTTGCGCTGTCAGGTCCAGCCCCTTTTCAACCGCCACCTGCGTCATAATGGCGATCCAATGGCCGGGCGGGGTGTAAGACAGCATGGCATCATCCGACCAAAACCGCGCGATTTGCTTTTGTTCGTCGGTTAGGGACCCGCTGGTTGTGTAAACCTCCATCGCCTCGGCGTAGAACGTCGAGGCTGGGTCTTCGGAATAGTCTGTCGGCGGGGGCAGGGTGCAGGTATCGCCTGCGGGCATGGCAAAGGGGCGGTTCTTGCCCCACGCGGGCAGCAAAGGTGCTTGTTGCAGCACGATTTTTGAGGTCGGCACCCAATGCCCCGGCGCGGGGTTCAGGGCGTAGGTGGCAGGGAAACCCATGTTGTCGATGACTGCGCCGCCGTCACTGCGGGCCCAGTCCAAAATCGCCGCTGCCAAGGTCGCCCCGTAAGAGCGGCTGGCGGCCACAACATCCGCCGCTATGCCCGCTGCGGCCTGTTCGGCCAAACGCGCGCTTAAGGTTTGGATGGCATGCTGGCCTGTTGGGCCGGTGTTGGAGAAAAGGTCGCGGATCAACCCTTCCATCACCGCGGTCAAAATCACCGCCGTATCGTAGGCTGTGCCCGCAGATCGCGCGGGCAGGGCGGTCAGCCCGTTCAACTGGCCGACCAAACTGCGCAAACTGGCGTCGCCACTGGCAAGGGCTTCAAACGCCGCCACGCCCATATAGGCCAGCGTGCGGCTGGCTACGGGCGGCGTATAGGTTGGCGTATGGCGCACCAGTTCCAGCGCCAAGCGATACCACATGGCCAGCACGTCGACGGCAACCGCCTCGCGGCTATCGCCCGCAGCGCGTGCCGTGCCTCCAAGCAGTGCCAAAGCGACACCTGCCGTCAAAAACGCGCGCCGTTGCATAACCGCACCCCCCATTTGCCCTTTGCCCCAATATTCCGGTGCCCGGGGCTGGCCCCGGTCCTGCTGCATCAGCCCGCGCGCTTGTGTTAGATCAAACGAAGCGGTTCCACAGGTTTTCCAACCGCTCTTGGCGGCCAGATTTGGGCTGCGGTTCCAGCCCTTCGGCGGTGACGCGCGCGGCGGCTTCTGCCAAACCACCTTTCAGCATGGCCTGCGCTTTTGGGGTAGACCACCCCGCGTAGCGTTCGGTACGCGCTTTTTCCAAGCCGCCATCTTCCAGCAAAGCCGCAGCAGCCTTCAAAGCCCGCGCACAGGTATCCATTCCGCCCACGTGGCCCAGAATAAGATCTTCAGCATCAAGGCTTTGACGGCGGATCTTCGCGTCAAAGTTGGTGCCACCCGTGTGCAAGCCGCCGCCTTTCAGGATCTCGTAATAGGCCAGCGCCATTTCGGGCGTGTTGTTGGGGAATTGGTCGGTGTCCCAGCCCGATTGGTAATCGTTGCGGTTCATGTCGATCGAGCCCAAAATGCCCAATGACACCGCCAGCGCCAGTTCATGTTCAAACGAATGGCCCGCCAAGATCGCGTGGCCCTGTTCGATGTTCACCTTGACCTCTTTTTCCAAGCCAAACTGCACCAAGAAGCCATACACCGTGGCGACATCGTAGTCATACTGGTGCTTTGAGGGTTCTTGCGGTTTAGGCTCGATCAGGATCGTGCCTTTAAAGCCGATCTTGTGCTTGTATTCCACCACCTGTTGCAAGAAGCGTCCTGCGTGTTCGCGCTCGGCCTTAAGGTCGGTGTTGAGCAGCGTCTCATAGCCCTCGCGCCCGCCCCACAGCACATAATTCGCCCCGCCCAGCTTGTGGGTGGCATCCAGATTGGCTTTCACCATGGCCGCCGCATAGGCGTAAACGTCAGGATCGGGGTTGGTGGCAGCACCGCTCATCCAGCGGCGGTTCGAGAACATATTGGCCGTGCCCCAAAGCAGTTTGGTCTTATGGGTCGCCTGTTTCTCGGCCAGATAGTCGACAATGGCTTCAAGGTTGCGGTTGCTTTCGGCAAAGGTGGCACCTTCGGGGCGCACATCGGCATCGTGGAAGCAGTAGAAGGGCACGCCCAAGATATCAAACATCTCAAAGGCGGCGTCGGCTTTCAGCTTGGCCAGTTCCATCGTCTCGCCAAACCATGGGCGCAGCAGGGTTTGGCCGCCAAAGGGGTCGTGGCCATGATAGGCAAAGGAATGCCAGTAGGCCACGGCAAAGCGCAGATGATCTTCCATCCGCTTGCCCATGACCACTTCGTCAGGGTTGTAGTGGCGAAAGGCGAATTCGTTGGTTGACGCGGGGCCTTCGTACTTTATGGCCGGGATATCTTTGAAAAAGTCAGTCATGGCGGCCCTCATTTTTACGTTGTCTCAGTGTGACAGTTTCTGGATCGCCGCTGCAGCGGCGCGGTAGCGGGCGTGACCGGCATCATAGGCGGCGGTCAGTTTAGAATCGGGGTCAATCGTGCGGGCAATCGGGGGCATTGTGGCAATCTCGGCCCCTGCACCCGTCGCGGCCATCATCCCCAAACGCGCTGCCCCCAATGCGCCGCCAAAGTCACCCGCAGCGGGCACCAGAACGGGGCAATCAAGGGCTGTAGCAATGGCTTTGAGCCAATAATCCGATTTGGCCCCGCCGCCCACGGCAAGCAGGCTTTCCAGCTTGGTTCCGGTCGCAGCCAGCGCATCGCGGCTGTCGCGGAAGGCGAACGTCACACCTTCCAGCACGGCGCGTGTGCCTGCGGCGCGGTCGGTTTGATGCTCCAGCCCCAAGAAAGCCCCGCGAATGGCGGCATCGTTCAAAGGCGTGCGCTCTCCGCCGAGATAGGGCAGGAACAGCGCTTTGCCCGGGGATTGCAGCGCGCCCAGTTCCCCCGTCAGGGTGCCCGCCGATTGCCCCACCAACCCTGCATACCAGTTCAGCGCATCGGTTGCCGCCAGCACAACACCCATCTGGTGCCATGTGTTGGGCAAAGCGTGGCAGAATGTATGCACAGCGGTCGCAGGATCAGGCTGATAACCATTATTGGCCGCAAACAGCACGCCCGAGGTGCCAAGGCTGACAAAGGCTTGTCCCGCTTTGACCACACCAACCCCCACACCCGCGGCCGCGTTGTCACCCCCGCCCCCTGCCACAACCACGCCGGCGGGCAGGCTCCAGCGGCTGGCGAGTTCGCTGCGCAGTTGGCCTGACACGGCTGATCCCTCGACCAGTCGCGGCATCTGCGCCCGTGTGAGGCCGGTGGCAGACAGCAAATCCTCTGACCAATCGCGCCGGCCAGTGTCAAACCACGCCGTGCCAGCGGCATCCGACATCTCGCCCACATGATCACCCGTCAGCCACAGGCGAAGGTAATCCTTGGGCAGCAAAACTTTGGCAACCTTGGCCCAAAGCGCGGGTTCATGCTTTTGCACCCAAGCCAGTTTGGGCGCTGTAAATCCTGGAAAGACGATATTGCCCGTCACACGGCGAAAGAGCGGGTCGCCGTCCATCTCTGCGGCTTCCACATGGCTGCGCGTGTCGTTCCACAAAATGCAGGGCCGCAACACGTCGTCTGCCGCGTCCAGCAGAGTGGCGCCATGCATATGCCCCGACAGGCCAATGCCACGCACAGCCCCCAAGCCATGGGCCGAGAGCTTGTCCAACACAGCCTCGGCGGCGGTGATCCAGCTGTCGGGGGATTGCTCGCTCCAGCCGTCATGGGGGCGTTGGACGGTCAGGGGGGCCGTGGCCTCGGCCAAGACCTTCTGATCGGCGTCGATCAAAATGCCCTTTAAGCCCGAGGTTCCAAGATCAAGACCGATGTACATTACGCAGCCTTTGCGGGTTTCTTTCCAAGAATGATCATGGACAGGATGTCTTCATCTGTCACCTGGTTCACATCCACTGTGCCAACCAACTGCCCGTTCTTCATCACCGAAGCGCGGTCACACAGTTTCATCACATTGTGGATGTCATGTTCAATCAGGAAAATACCCAAGCCTTGCGCTTTCAGTTCTTGGATCAGTTCGGCCACCATTTGGGTTTCTTGCGGGCCAAGGGCGGCGGTGGGTTCGTCCATGATCAGGATCTTGGCGTTGAAATAGACCGCGCGGGCGATGGCTACGGATTGGCGCTGACCGCCCGACAAGGCGCTGACCGGCACGTTGAACTTGCGAAAGTTCGGGTTCAGGCGGGCCATGATCTTGCGGGTCTCGGCCTCCATCTTGCTGTCATCCAGAAAGCCGCCGGGGCCAACCAGTTCACGGCCCAAAAACAGGTTCGAGGCGGCGTTCAGGTTGTCGGCAAGGGCCAGTGTTTGATAGATCGTCTCGATGTTCTGGGCGCGCGCATCGCGGGGGTTGTTGATATCAACCTCGGCGCCGTTGATCAAAATCTGCCCGGCATCGGCCTTGTAAGCCCCCGACAGGCATTTGATCAGCGTCGATTTCCCAGCCCCGTTGTGGCCCAAAAGCCCCACGACTTCGCCCGGATACAGGTCAACCGTGACATGGTCGACCGCTTTGATCCCGCCGAACGAGATCGACATATCCCGCAGTTCGACCAAGGGAGTTCCTGTTCTTGTCACCATGATCTTGGCCCCCCTCACTTAATCCGCTTGCGATAAACGATGTCCAGCCAAACGGCCAAGACCAAGGCTATGCCGATCACGATGCGCTGGTAAGAGCCATCGCCAAAGCCGATCAGCACCATGCCGGTCTGCAACGAGGTCAGGATCAGCGCGCCTATGATAGCCCCGTAAACCGTGCCCACCCCACCAGCAAGCGATGTTCCCCCCACCACAGCGGCGGCAATCACATACAATTCGTCAAGGTTGCCCATGGCGTTGGTGGCGCTGTTTTGGCGGGCAGAGCCGATCACAGCCGCAATCCCTGCTAGTGCCCCCATCAGGGTAAAGATTTTGACCGTCATGGTGCGGGTGTTGATGCCCGACAGGGCCGCCGCTTCGGGATTGCCGCCGATGGCAAACACATAGCGGCCAAAGCGCGTGCGGGTCATCAGCACGGTCATAAAGATCGCAACCACGATCAAGATCAGCACCGGATAGGCATAGCCGTGCCCAAACTCTGCTCCGTCAGGCACGGGCAGGCCCAGTTGATCGTAGTATTTCTTGATGTTGCCCTTGGGCCAGATGTAGGAATTCACGATCGCCGTCGCACCAAGGATAATGGCGCAGATTAGCCCGCCCATGAACCATTCGGCCCAGACTGGGCGCTGTTGAAAGCCGTGCAATGTGCGAGCCTTGCGGCCTCGGACGACGCCCCAAACCACCGCCACAACGGCGATGGCCGCAAAGATCCAGCTGCCGGTGCGGCCCAAGGCCCCAAAAGACCCGCCGCCGATCAGCGCGAATGTGTCGTCCATCGGGGCGATGGTTTTGCCGCCCGCAACCAAAAATGCAGCGCCCCGCCAGACGAGCAAGCCGCCCAAAGTGACGATGAAAGAGGGGATGTTCAGATAGGCAATCATGCTGCCCTGCAGGGCCCCGATCAGCGCACCCATAACGATCCCGAAGATCACCGTGACAACCCAGATCGCTGGATGGCCAAGCCCAAGGGCGGGCGTTAGGAAATCCACCTGCAACAGCCCCATATACATCCCCACCATGCCCATGATCGAGCCGACGGATAGGTCGATGTTGCGGGTGATGATGACCAGCACCATGCCCGTGGCCATGATGCCGATATAGGCCGTCTGAACGCTAAGGTTCCACAGGTTGCGCGGGGTCAAAAAGCCGTTCGCGTCAGCTTGCGCGGCCCCCAGCAGCATGCTTGGGCGGCCAAGGATCAAGGTCGAATAGGCCTCAAACGCCACCCAGATCAAGACCAAAGCGCCGACCATGCCCAACAGGCGGGGGTCGATTTCGGTGGCACGCAAAAACCGGCCAAAGCCGCTGTCGGGTGCAGATTGGGTCGCGGGGGAATGGGATGTGTTGCTCATGTCCTCGTCCAGCCAGAGAGGGGGTATAGGCCCGCAGCGGCACGTGGCCCAAGCGGTGTTTTGCAGCGCCATGAACTGGCGCGTCGTGCCACCCGTTATTCACAAATGAAAACCGGCGCCGCCCTGATGCAAGGCGGCGCCGGAAGTTTAGCTTAGATCACTGGCAAGCCGCAACGTCGGGCAAAGCCCCTTCGCAAGCAGCTTCTTTCGAGATGTGACCGGCGTCAATCGCAAGGTTCAGCGTCTCTTTGGTGATCGGTGTCGGGTTCAGAAGGATCGCGTTCATTTCCACGCCCTTTTCGCCGCCCGAGAACTTGGAAGCGCCCGGGATCGCATCCAGCGCTGCCCCGTCAGCCAAAGCCGAGGCGATTTCGCCAGCGGCCTTGCCAAGGTCACGTGCGTTCTTCCAGACCGAAACGGTCTGAGTGCCACGTGCCACACGGTTGATCGCCGCCATGTCGCCGTCTTGGCCACCCAGCGGAACGTTCAGGCCCTGCGCTGCCAAAGCAGCCGCAGCACCGCCAGCCATGCCGTCGTTCTGGCTTAGAACGGCGTCAACAGCGTTGTTGTTGGCGGTCAGGATCTGTTCCATGTTCTTTTGCGCATTCTCGGGCTTCCAGCCGTCCGAGTTTGCTTCGCCAACGATCACGATGTCGCCCGAGGCAACAGCCGCGCCGATGACTTCTTCCATGCCTTGACGCAGGAAGCCAACGTTCGGGTCACCGGGGTCACCCTTGATGATGGCGTAGTTGCCCTTGGGGGCCACTGCAAAGACCGACTCTGCGATGATGCGGCCCACGCCGACGTTGTCGAACGTCAGGTAGAAGGTGCGCGCGTCTTCGATCAGGCGGTCATAGCCTACGACCGGAATGCCTTCGGCAGCGGCTTTCTCGATAGCCGGTGCGATAGCGTCTTTGTCCCAAGCGTTGATGATCAAGGCGTCAACGCCCTGTGCGATCAGCGCGTCGATGTCGGACAATTGCTTTTCAGCCGAAGATTGCGCGTCAGCCGAGACATACTCGTTGCCAGCAGCTTCAATCGCAGCTTTCATTGCCGCTTCGTCGATCTTCCAACGCTCTTCTTGGAACTGAGCCCAAGACACGCCGATTTTTTTGCCTTCTGCATAAGCTGCAGTGGAAAGGCCGGTAGCTGCAATGATGGCAGCCAGAAGTACCTTACGCATATAAATCCTCCCAATGGATGCGGCCATGCGGTGGCCGTCCCTGCAGATTCGCGGGGATTTGCGGAAATTGCCCCTAATAAATTCAGTTGTCAAAATAAAAGTGATGCGGCAATCTGTGATTGGCGATAAAAGTGGCGTTAAAATTGCTGCAATGCGGCAATTTTGGCGGGAAGCGGGATGATTTGAACGATCTTTCGTTCGGGGTGTGAAGAAATGCACGAGGACTTGGTGGAGGTAGCGAGTGAGGGCCGCTTGGGCTGTGGCCCGCTGATCACCCCGTGGTCAGAGCAGATGCGCCCCTTGCGCCAACAGGTTTTTGACAGAGTGCGCGCGCAGGGATTGGTGGCGCGGGTGCAAGTGGCCAAGGATTTAGGGGTTAGCCCTGCCACAGTGACCACGATCACCTCCGAGTTGATCGAAGCGGGCCTGATCGAAGAGGTCGCCGAACCGCGCGACGCCGACCACGGCCGCGGCAGGCCTGCTGTGGCCTTGGGCGTGCGGGGGGCGGCACATTTTGTGGTGGGCATGAAGTTGTCTGACCGCGAACACACCGCCGTGGTGGTGGATTTTGCCGGCAACAAGGTGGCGGATGACGCCATCGCTCGCGATCCAGGCCCTGCCTCGGTTGTCGAAATGCTGGATGCGGTGGAACATCTGCTTAACAGGGTCTGCGTCAAAGCTGGACTGACGCGCCGCGATCTGTCGGGGGTGGGGATCGGCTTGCCAGGATTTGTTGATCATGATCAAGGCCTTGTGCATTGGTCTTCGACTTTGGTGGAGCGGGTTGTTCCCATGGCCGCAGTGGCGCAAGCGCGGTTGGGCCTGCCCGTGTCGATCGACAATGACGCCAACTTGGTCGCCTTGGCCGAGCTGTGGTTTGGCGCTGGGCGCAGTTTGGCGGATTTTGCCGTGGTCACCATTGAACACGGGGTGGGGATGGGTTTTGTGATGAACCACCGCATCTACCGCGGCGCGCAACGGCTGGGGATGGAACTAGGCCATATCAAGGTGGAGCTGGACGGCGCGCTTTGCCGCTGCGGCCAGCGTGGGTGTCTTGAGGCCTATGTGGCAGACTATGCCCTTGCGCGAGAGGCCGTGACAGCGCTGAACCTGAACGCGAGCCAAAGCCTGTCGATGCCGGTCTTGCTGGAAAGCCTTTACGACCATGCCAAGGCGGGCAATGCCACAGCCCGCAGCATCTTTCGCAGGGCGGGGCGGTATTTGGCGATGGGCTTGGCCAATGTGGTGAACCTGTTCGATCCGGCCCTGATCATCCTGTCAGGCGTGCGGATGCAGTATGATTACCTGTACGCCACCGAAACCTTGGCCGAGATGCAGGACTTGGTGATCAACTCAGGCCGCCCGCGCTTGCCGATTGAAATTCACGCTTGGGGCGATCTGATGTGGGCGCATGGGGCCGCGGCTTTGGCGCTGTCAGCGGTGAGCGAAAAGGCCCTAACAGCGCAGCGCGAGATTGCGGCGCAGTAAGGGCCATTTTCTGTCCTTCAAGCAGGTGAAGGGTTTCACACCCGCTGCCCCCGCTACAGGCTTCGGCGCAGGGGCAATAACTTTAGCCCACCACAACCTGATAGCCCGCCGCAGCCATCACGCGGTGCAGCTCTTTATTGCCCTTGGTTGACCATTCCAGCGGCGGGGCTTTTTTCGGGTCTTGTTCAGCTTCCACCACGAACCAGCCTTCGTAGCCATAGCTCGCAAGGCGTTTCACGATGGCTTCGAAATCCAGCGATCCATCGCCCGGCACGGTGAAAGCACCTTTCACCACAGCGTCAAGGAAGCTTTCCTTGCTGCGGTCCAAAGCGTTGATCACCTCCATCCGCACGTCTTTGGTATGCACATGGGTGATGCGGGCGTGGTGATTGTCGATGGCGCGCAGCACATCGCCGCCGGCAAAGGCCAAGTGGCCCGCATCAAACAGCAAGGGTATGCCTGCACCTGAGTGCTTCATGAACAGATCAAGTTCGGCTTCGGTTTCAATCACCGCCGCCATGTGGTGATGATAAGACAGCGGCATTCCCTGTTCCGCGCACCATTCGCCAAACTTGGTCATGTTGCGCGCATAGGTTTTGATCTGCTCTTCATCCAGTTTCGGCTTGCTGGACAAGGGTTTAGAACGGTCGCCTTGAACCGAGCGCGCCACTTCGCCGTAGACAATGCAGGGCGCTTTGGCGGCGATGAACAGGTCCATCTGGGCGCGGATGCGGTCTTTGTTTTCTTCCAGATCGCCTTCCAGCACGGTGCCAGAAAACCATCCACCACAGACCGAAATGCCGTATTTATTCAGGATCGGCCCCAGTTCCGCGATAGTCATCGGAAAGCGGCGTCCGGTTTCCATGCCCGTGTAACCGGCCTGAGACGCCTGTCGCAGGCATTCTTCAAGGCTAACATCGTCGGACAGTTCCACCAGATCGTCGTTCCACCAGCAGATCGGGGAAATCCCCAGTTTGGCTTTCAGCATCGCATCACCTTTGGGTTTGGCTTTGGATTTTGACTAGCCAATCTGCCCCCTTTGGGCAAGGGGTTTGGAATGAAAATTCCAAAAAGGGTGCTGGGTGCTACAGATATGTCAAAAGCTGCTCAGGTGGCTGATCCGCCCACGGTCAAACCGCCGATCAGCAAACTGGGCTGGCCCACGCCGACAGAAACAAACTGGCCCGCTTTGCCGCAACTGCCGATCCCGGGATCCATCTGCAAATCATTCCCAATTCCGCGGATGTGTTTGAGCGAGGTGGCCCCGTCGCCGATCAGGGTCGCCCCTTTGACAGGGGCGCCGATGATGCCATTCTTCACCCGATAGGCTTCGGTGCAGCTGAAAACAAACTTGCCGTTGGTGATATCAACCTGCCCGCCGCCAAAACCCACAGCATAGATGCCGTCTTTCAGGCTGGCGACAAGGCTTTCGGGGCTGTCTTGGCCTGCCAGCATATAGGTATTCGTCATGCGCGGCATGGGAATATGGGCAAAGCTTTCGCGCCGCCCGTTGCCGGTGGGCTTTACCCCCATCAGGCGGGCATTTTGGCGGTCTTGCATATAGCCCACCAAAATCCCGTCCTCGATCAAGACGTTGCGCGCCGAAGGCGTGCCTTCGTCATCGATGGAAAGGGACCCGCGCCGGTTGGGGATCGTGCCATCATCCAGCACGGTCACACCCTTTGCAGCGATACGTTGGCCCATAAGTCCCGCAAAGGCCGAGGTTTTCTTGCGATTAAAATCGCCCTCTAGCCCGTGGCCAATGGCCTCATGCAGCAAGATGCCCGGCCAGCCCGGCCCAAGAACCACATCCATCATGCCCGCAGGGGCAGGTTCGGCGTGCAGGTTGACCAAGGCGATGCGCAGCGCCTCGCGGAGTTGAGCTTGCCAAAAGGCGGGTTCCAGCAGTTGTGCCAGCCCATGCCGCCCACCGCCGCCCGTGCCGCCCTGTTCGCGCTTGCCCTGTTCTTCGACCACGACAGACACATTCAACCGCGCCATAGGCCGGATGTCAGACAAGCGCAGCCCTTCGGGACGCAAAATTTCCACTTCTTGCAAGCCCGCCGACAGCGTGGCCGAGACTTGGATCACCCGTGGGTCCAGCGCGCGGGCATAGGCGTCGATTTCTTTTAAAATGTCGATCTTGGCGGCAAAGACGGCATCGGCCATCGGATCGGCATCCGTGTACAGGCGCACATTGGTACCCTTGGGGGGCGGGGCCATCACACCCCCACCGTCGCCCACAGCCAGGCGCGCGGTTTCGGCGGCGCGCAGCATGGCCTTTTCGCTGATTTCGGTCGCATGGGCATAGCCTGCCACCTCACCCCGCACGGCGCGCAGGCCAAAGCCTTCGGACGCATCATAGCTGGCGGTTTTGATCCGCCGGTCATCCAGCACCACCGATTCCGAGCGGCGGCGTTCTAAGAACAATTCGCCATCATCCGCCCCCACTGTGGCATCGCGCAGAATGCGCAGGGCTGCGGCCTCGTCCACATGGGTTTCAAAGGGGCGAAAGGGGGCGTCAGGCTGGCGGTCGGGCATTTTGGGGCTTTCTATCTGTTGGTTCGAACCTAGGCGCAGCCGAGCCCACCCGCAAGGCGGGCTGGGGGTTTTGTGATCGTTGGGCCTATGGCAACAGTCAAAATCCGGCGGCTCACGCAAATGTTCCGCAAAAAGGCGGCAAGGCACGGGGCCTTCGGAGAAAATCGCGCCGAGTTTCTCTTGTCGCGGCGCGCCGAATATGGTTTCAGGTGCGTCAGAACCAACGAGATTCTGCCCAAAGCGGGCGGGATCGAAAAAGCGGCAAAACGGCCGCATAGGCACGGGAATTTAACATGGCTCCTCTGACCCCCCTTCGCGGTCTTACCACTTCGGCACTGGCGGCTGTCGCAAGCCTGACGCTGACAGGCGCGGCCTTGGCCGAGGCTTTGCCGAAAATCGGCGTGCCCGAACCAGGCAAAATGGGGTTTCAACCGGCCTCGTCGACTGTGGCGGTGCAAGCCCAAGCGCTGGAATCGATGGTGATGTGGATTATCACTGTTATCACGATTTTTGTCTGCTTGCTGATGCTGTATGTGATCGTGCGCTACAACGCCAAGCGCAATCCGGTGCCGTCTAAGTTCACCCACAACACGCCGATCGAGATTTTGTGGACCTTGGTGCCGGTTTTGGTGCTGGTGTTCATCGGATCGTTCTCGCTGCCCGCTTTGTTTGATCAAGTGGAAATCCCGCCCGCCGATGTGACGGTGAAGGTCACGGGCAACCAGTGGTACTGGTCTTATGCCTATCCCGATGCGGAAGTGGCTTTTGACTCTGTCATGCTGGACAAGAAAGACTTGGCCGCCGCTGGCTATGCCGAGTCTGATTACTTGCTGGCCGTTGACAATGCGATGGTCGTGCCTGTGAACAAGGTGATCAAGGTCGAAATGACCGGCGCAGATGTAATCCACGCCTGGGCTGTGCCCGCCTTTGCCGTGATGCACTCGGCCGTGCCGGGCCGCTTGGGTGAAACTTGGTTCAAAGCCACGCAGGAGGGCATCTACTTTGGCCAGTGCACTGCGCTGTGCGGTCAGGGACATGCCTATATGCCCATCGCGGTCAAGGTTGTGTCAGATGCAGCCTATGCCACTTGGCTGGAGCAGGCCAAGGGCGGCAACTACGTGCTGGCGTCCAACTAAAGGTCAGGGCTGACGCCCACCTTACGGAATTGGCTTGGGCCCCCGATGGGGCCTTCGTCGTGACAGGGTCAACGAAAGCGAGTGCCATGACCGACATCAGGTCCAGCGGCGAAATGGTGGGGCAGGGCATAGCAGAGCCGGGCTTTTCCGACTTTGTGCAACTGCTTAAGCCGCGTGTCATGTCGTTGGTGGTGTTCACGGCCCTTGCGGGCATGATTGCAGCGCCCGTGCATTTGCCGCCTGTCGCCTTTTTCACCGCCATTTTGTTCATCGCTTTGGGAGCAGGGGCTTCGGGCGCGTTGAATATGTGGTGGGATGCCGACATTGACGCGCTGATGAAGCGCACCGCGCGCCGTCCGATCCCCGCGGGGATGATCGCCCCCGGAGAGGCTTTGGGCTTTGGGATGGCGCTGTCGGTGGGCTCGGTCATCATGCTTTGGCTGGCCACCAACTGGGTGGCTGCGGCGCTGCTGGCTTTCACGATCTTCTTCTACGTGGTCGTTTATTCGATGGGGCTGAAGCGGTTAACCCCGCAGAACATCGTCATCGGTGGCGCTGCGGGGGCTTTCCCGCCCATGGTGGGCTGGGCCGCTATGACAGGGTCAGTCTCGCTAGAGGCGTTCTTGATGTTTGCGCTCATCTTCATGTGGACGCCGCCGCATTTCTGGGCCTTGGCGCTGTTCATGAAGGAAGACTATTCCAACGCCGGGGTGCCGATGCTCACCGTGACGCATGGCCGCAAATCAACCCGCCGGCACATTCTGGTCTATACGGTGCTGATGGTTCCAGTGTCTTTGGCCTTGGCCTTTACCCCCGTGGGCGGGCCGGTCTATTTGACGGCCGCCGTGGTGATGAACGCAGGCTTTGTCTGGGGCGCGTGGCGTATCGTGATGCGCGACGAGGGGATGGCCGAGGCCGATCGTTACAAGGTGGAAAAGAAAGTCTTTTCCTTCTCGCTGCTCTACCTCTTCGTCCTTTTTGGCGCAATTTTGGTTGAGGCTGGCTTGCACAGCTTTGGCTATGGGGCACTGTGATGGCACTTCGCGCTGAACATGAAATCTACCGACGCCGCTTTTCGCGCAATCTGGGCGTGGGTGTGGTCTTGGGGGCCTTTGTGCTGCTGTCGTTCCTTTTGACGGTGGAAAAGGTCACGCATGGCGACCCGATGCACGCCATTCAGGGCAAAGGGGCTGTGAACCCCGATGGCACGCCGATTGTGCCCCAGCCTTTGGTCAAGGATAGCAACTGATGGCCAAACTATCACCGCAAAACCGCACGGCTGGATGGCTGGCGCTGGTGGCGCTGGTGATGGTCAGCTTGTCGTTCGCCGCAGTGCCGTTTTATGACTGGTTTTGCAGGACAACTGGCTTTGCGGGCACGACATCTGTGTCGCAAAAGGCACCAGACCAGCCCTTGGGTCAGATGATCACCGTGCGCTTTGATGCCTCAAAAGAACGCGACATGCCCTGGATTTTCAAAGCCAGCCAACCCACGATGAAATTGCGCATCGGCGAGACGGGCTTGGCCTTTTACGAGGCGACAAACCCCACCGATCAGCCCGTGGCAGGCCAAGCCAGCTACAATGTCACGCCGGATGGCGCGGGCGGCTATTTCACCAAGATCGCCTGTTTCTGCTTTACCGCGCAAATTCTGCAACCGCACCAAACCGTGCAGATGCCCGTGACCTTCTATGTCGACCCCGCCATCGTCCAAGACCGCGAGGCGAAATACATCACCGAAATCACGCTATCCTATACTTTCCACCAAATCTCGCTGGAGGATGCCGAGGCAGCCCTTGCACCCGCAGCCACCAAGCCGATAAACTAACACGAGAAAAACGAGGGAGCCCGCCCCATGGCGCACGCCAAGAACCACGACTACCATATTCTGCCGCCATCGATCTGGCCCTTTGTCGGGTCGGTGTCAGCATTTCTTATGCTGTTTGGCATGGTCATTTGGATGAACCACGGCTCGGCCGAACGTGGCACGCCGTTTGTGGGCCTGATCGGTCTGCTGGGCGTGCTTTACACCATGTACGCGTGGTGGTCCCATGTGGTCCATGAGGCCAACACTGGCGATCACACCCCCGTGGTGCGGATTGGTCTGCGGTACGGCTTTATCATGTTCATCATGTCCGAAGCGATGTTCTTTGCCGCTTGGTTCTGGACCTTCTTCAAGCACCGGATGTATCCGATGGGGCCGATGAGCCCGATCCAAGACGGTGTTTGGCCGCCTGCGGGGATCGAACTGTTCGATCCGTGGCATCTGCCGATCATCAACACGCTGATCTTGCTCTGCTCGGGCGCTGCCGCCACTTGGGCGCACCATGCGCTGGTGCATGACAACAACAACCGCCGCGACATCAAGAATGGCTTGATCCTAGCGGTTGCTTTGGGCGTGATGTTCAGCTTCTTTCAGGTCTACGAATACGCCCATGCGGGCTTTGGTTTTGCCGGCAACATCTACGGCGCCACCTTCTTTATGGCGACGGGCTTTCATGGCTTCCACGTGCTGATCGGGTCGATCTTTCTGCTGATCTGTTTGATCCGCGTCTATAAGGGGCACTTCACGCCCGAAGCCCATATCGGCTTTGAAGCCGCCGCTTGGTACTGGCACTTTGTGGACGTGGTCTGGCTGTTCCTCTTTGCGGCTGTCTACGTCTGGGGCGCTGGCTGACCTTGGGGTGTTCTGTGGCAACGCGGGGGTTTCACACCCCCGCACCCCCGTGGGATATTTGATCACATATGAAAGGGGGCGCGCAGTTGCGCCCCTTTTGCTTTGGAGAACGCAATGCGGCGGATGATTGGGCCAAGTCTGGTAGGGGTTTTTGGGGTTGTGATCCTCATCACACTGGGTCTTTGGCAAATGCAGCGCATGGGCTGGAAAGAGGCCAAACTGGCCGCCATCTCGGCGATGCTGGTCGATGCGCCGGTGGATTTGCCGGTGCAGGCGACATCAGAGGCTGATCGCTATCGCGGCGTTATGATCGAGGGGGCCTATACCGGCGAGGTGGCTTTGAAGCTGGACAGTTTGCAGGGCCAAGGCCCCGGCAAGCGGGTGATTGCGGTCTTTGCAACCCAAGACGGACGGCGGGTGTTGGTGGATCGCGGCATTTGGCTGGACGGGACCGCGGCTACGCCGACCCTTGCCCATCCTGCCCAAGTGCTGGGCAACCTTGATTGGCCGCAAGAGGCTGACAGCTATACCCCGCCGCCTGACCCAAAGACGGGCCTGTGGTTTGCCCGCGATGTGCCCGCCATGGCCAAGGCCTTGGGCGCAGAGCCCACACTTATTGTCGCGCGCGCACCCACCGGTGACGGAATTACACCAGTGCCGCTGGACGCCTCGTCTATTCCCAACAACCATTGGCAATATGCCGTAACGTGGTTTTCTTTGGCCGCTGTCTGGTTCGTGATGACAGGCTTTCTGTTGTGGCGTATCAGGCAGCAAAGCTCGAAGGCAGTATGATGCGCTATATATCGACCCGGGGGACGGCCCCTATCTTGACCTTTGGCCAAGCCATGATGACGGGGTTGGCCCGTGACGGCGGGCTTTATGTGCCCCAAGCGGTGCCGCAGTTCAGCAAGGCCGATTTTGCGGCCCTTGCGGGCAAGTCTTATGAAGAGATTGCATATGGTGTGATGAAGCCCTTTATGGGCGACACCTTCCCCGATGACGAGTTTCGCGGCCTGATCGCCAAGGCCTATGCGGGCTTTGGCCATCCGGCGCGTGCCCCTTTGAAGCAGTTGGCGCCCAACCATTTCCTGCTGGAACTCTTTCATGGGCCGACCTTGGCCTTTAAAGACTTTGCCATGCAACTGATCGGCCAGATGATGCAGGCATCGCTGGCCAAGACGGGCGAGCGGATCACCATCGTGGGGGCCACCAGCGGCGACACGGGCAGTGCCGCCATCGAAGCCTTTCGCGGCTTGGCCAATGTGGATGTGTTTATCCTGTTCCCACATGGCAGGGTGTCAGATGTTCAGCGCCGCCAGATGACCACACCCGTGGAAAGCAATGTGCACGCCTTATCAATTGAAGGCTCGTTTGACGATGCGCAGGCGCGGGTCAAGGATATGTTCAACGACTTTGCCTTCCGCGACGGCGTGCGCTTGGCGGGGGTGAACAGCATCAACTGGGCGCGGGTTCTGGCGCAGGTGGTGTACTATGTGAGCAGCGCGCTGTCCTTGGGCGCGCCGCATCGCCCTGTCAGCTTCACCGTGCCCACGGGCAATTTCGGCGATGTCTTTGCCGGCTATATCGCCCGCTCGATGGGTCTGCCCATTGCGCAATTGGTGATCGCCACCAACCAAAACGACATTCTGGACCGCGCCCTGCGTTCGGGGTCTTATGCGATGGATGGGGTGAAACCCTCGATCTCGCCTTCGATGGATATTCAGGTGTCGTCCAACTTTGAACGCGCTTTGTTCGATGCCTATGGGCGCGATGGGGCCAAGGTTGCGGGGTTGATGGGCGAATTGAAGGCGGGCGGGTTTAAGATTTCCGATGCGGCGTTGAAAAGCCTGCGGGGCACTTTCGCCTCGGGGCGCTGTTCAGAGGCTGAAACGCTTTCGACGATCACGCGCACGCTTGCCCAGACCGGAGAGCTTTTGTGCCCGCACGGTGCTGTGGGCGTGAAGGTGGCGGAAGAGCATTTGGGCCAAGTGCCCATGATTACGCTGGCCACAGCCCATCCGGCCAAGTTCCCCGATGCGGTGCAACAGGCCAGCGGCATCCGCCCTGCCTTGCCGCCGCGCATGGGCGATTTGTTTGAACGGCCTGAACGGGTCACCCATGTGCCCAATGATCTGGGCGCGCTACAATCTTTGGTCCGCGAAAGGATCGCTTCGTGACGGTCAAGCTAACGACACTTTCCAACGGATTGCGCATAGTCACCGAGGATATGCCGGGGCTCAAAAGCGCCTCGGCCGGGGTTTGGGTGACGGCGGGCGGGCGGCATGAACGGCCCGAGCAGAACGGCATCGCGCATTTTCTGGAGCATATGGCGTTTAAGGGCACCGAGCGGCGCAGCGCTTTGCAGATCGCCGAAGAGATCGAAGATGTCGGCGGCTATATCAACGCCTATACCAGCCGCGAGATGACGGCCTATTACGCGCGTGTCTTGAAAGACGATGTGGGCATGGCGCTGGATGTGATTGGCGACATCGTGCTGAACCCCGCCTTTGACGAGGCCGATATCGAAACCGAACGCCATGTGATCTTGCAAGAAATCGGGCAGGCTTTGGACACGCCCGACGACATCGTCTTTGATTGGCTGCAAGAGGTGTCTTACCCCGACCAATCCTTTGGCCGCACCATTCTGGGGCCGCAAGAGCGGGTCAGCGCCTTTACCCGTTCCGATTTGCAAGGCTTTGTCGCCGAACGCTATGCGCCGGGGCAGATGATCTTGGCGGCTGCGGGCGGGGTGGATCATGACGCGATTTTGGCGCAGGCCGAGGGGATTTTTGGCGGGCTAAAGGCGCGCCCGGCCTTGGGCTTTGAAGCGGCGCGCTTTGCGGGCACGGAACGGCGCGAGGTGAAGGATCTGGAACAGGTCCATTTTGCGATGGCCTTTGACGGGCCGGGGTATCGCCATCCCGATGTGCATGTGGCGCAGATCTATGCCACGGCGATGGGGGGCGGCATGTCAAGCCGCCTGTTCCAGAAGATCCGCGAAGAGCGCGGCCTGTGCTATTCGATCTTCGCGCAGGCAGGGGCTTCGGAAGATGCAGGGCAGATCACGCTTTATGCCGGCACGTCCGCCGATGAGATCAGCGATCTGATGACGCTGACCATGGACGAGATGAAACGCGCAGCCGAGGATATGTCAGACGCCGAAGTGGCGCGAGCGCGCGCACAGATGAAGGCGGGGATGCTGATGGGGCTGGAAAGCGCCTCGTCCCGTGCCGAACGTATTGCGCGGATGCTGGCGATCTATGGCCGTGTGCTGGATGTGGACGAGGTGGTGGCCAAGATTGATGCCGTGACCACCGCCGATGTGCGCCGCTTTGCCGGGGCCTTGACCGAGGCGGGATCGGCCTTGGCCCTTTACGGCCCCGCAGGTGCTGCGCCTGATCTGGATACGATCCGCGCGCGGTTGCGTGGCTGATGTTTGGCCTGCGCAAAAAGCCCACTATCGAAAGCGAGCGGATGACGCTGCGGCTGCCCGTGCACGCCGACTTTCGGGCTTGGGCGGAATTGCGCGAGATGTCGGCTGATCACCTGATCCCGTGGGAACCCGTGCGGGCCGAAGACCATCTGTCGCGCAAGGCTTTCACCAACCGCGTCTATTGGGCGGGGCGGGCCGATGCACAGGGCACGGCCTTGCCTTTGATGATGATGCGCCGCGCCGACAATATGCTGCTGGGTGCCATCACGCTGGACAATATCCGGCGCGGCCCCGTGCAGGCGGGCACCTTGGGCTATTGGATAGGCGCCCCCTTTGCCCGCCAAGGCTATATGCGCGAGGCGATCCAAGCCGTGGTGCATCACGCCTTTCAGATCATGGATCTGAGCCGGGTCGAGGCGGCCTGTTTGCCCGAAAACGTGCCCTCGCGCGGGGTGCTAGAGACATGCGGGTTCAAATACGAAGGTGTTGCGCAAAGCTATCTGCAGATCAACGGGCGCTGGCGCAACCATGTGCTTTACGCCAACCTGCGCTTTGATCGGCGCGGGCGGACGGATGTGGGTTAGGCCCAAACGCGGGGGGCTGCGCCGCCCCCCGAACCCCCTGCGCCTAGGGGAGGCTTGCCTCCCCTAGGGACCCCACCAGGATATTTGGGCACGTATGAAAGGCAAAAGATGTTGAACGCTGCTGACCTTGCGTTTCTGGATGGCCTTGCGGCAGAGCTGCCTGTGGGCACCTTGCGCGCTGTAGAGCCGCGCTATCTGGAAGAGCCGCGCGGCAAGGGACGGGGGCAGGCGGCTGCGGTGGCATGCCCTGCGTCAGCCGAAGAGGTGGCGGTGATTGTGCGGGCTTGTGCTGCGGCGCGGGTTGGGCTGGTGCCTTGGGGCGGGGGCACGGGGCTTGTGGGCGCGCAGGTGATGGGAGCGGGGCCAGTGCCGCTGCTGGTGTCGCTGGAACGGATGAACCGGATCCGCGCGACGTATGCCACCGAGAATGTGCTGGTGGCCGAGGCGGGGGTGATCTTGGGCGATGTGCACCAAGCGGCCGAGGCTGTGGGGCGGATCTTTCCTTTGTCGCTCGCCAGCCAAGGATCGTGCCGCATCGGGGGCAATTTGGCCACCAATGCGGGCGGGGTGAATGTGCTGCGCTATGGCAATGCGCGTGATCTGTGCTTGGGGATCGAGGCGGTGCTGCCCGATGGGGCGATCTGGCACGGGCTAAGCCGACTGCGCAAAGACAACACGGGCTACGATCTGCGCAACCTGCTGATCGGGTCAGAGGGCACCTTGGGCGTCATCACCGCAGCCAGCTTGCGCCTGTTCCCCAAGCCCACCACCGAAGGGGCGGCGTTGATGGTCGTGCGCGACCCTGCCGCGGCGCTGTCCCTCCTGACCTTGGTGCAGGCGCGGTGCGGCGGCGTGTCGGCGTTTGAACTGATCTCGGGCATGGGGCTGCAGTTTTTGGCCGAAACCATGCCGCAGGTCCGCCAGCCCTTCGCGCAAGTGCCCGAGTGGATGGTGCTGATTGACCTTGGCCTCACCGAGGGCGCGCCCGAAGCGGTGTTGATTGACCTGTTTGAAGCAGCCCTCGCGCAGGGGCTGGTGACGGGGGGCGTCATCGCCCAATCTACCGCCCAACGCAGCCAGTTCTGGGCGCTGCGGGAAACGATCCCCTTGGCCAACCGCGCCGTGGGGGCGGTGTCGTCGCACGACATATCCCTGCCGTTGAGCGAGATTGCCGATTTCATTCGCGCAGCCGACACAGCCCTTGCCCTGCTTGGGCCATGGCGGATCAACTGCTTTGGCCATTTGGGCGACGGCAACCTGCATTACAACGTCTTCCCGCCCAAGGGCGAAAGACCCGCCCGCTATCAGGCCAAGGCCCAAGGGGTGCAAGACCTTGTCCATACCATGGTCATGGATCGCGGCGGGTCGTTCAGCGCCGAACATGGCATCGGCCGCCTAAAGGTGGATGACCTTGAACGCTTCGGCGACCCTGCAAAACTTGCCGCTATGCGCGCCATCAAGGGCGCACTTGACCCTTTGGGCATCATGAACCCCGGCGCGGTTCTGCGCTGAACCTATTCTTTGGGGCGAAACCACGCCGCACGATGCTTTTGGCATAAGCACGCCCTGCCGGAAGTCCGACAGGGCGCTGGGTGGGGTAGTGGGTCACTTTTGCAAGCAGCGCCCGTCCGGTTGGGTAGACCGGATAGGGCAGGGATAAGCTGATTCGGGTTAGAAAAGGGTTAACAGCCGGGCAAAAACCGCGTCAAAGCCCCTCAAAGGCGCATAAAGCGTGCACTTCCATCCCCATGGCCTCTAGCTTTTTGCGCCCGCCCAGATCGGGCAAGTCGACCACAAAGGCGCAGCCGATCACCTGTGCGCCCAAACGCTCGATCAGCTTAATCCCCGCCTCGGCGGTGCCACCCGTGGCCAACAGATCATCCACCAACAGCACCTTTTCACCTGCGCGCATGGCATCATCATGCACTTCCACCACGGCCTCGCCGTATTCCAGCTTATAAGCCTGCGAGATCGTCTGCCCCGGCAGCTTGCCCTTTTTGCGGATCGGCACAAAGCCGGTGGAAAGCTGATGCGCCACAGCGCCGCCCAGAATGAAGCCGCGCGCCTCTAGCCCTGCCACCTTGTCAATCCGCATCCCCGCATAGGGGGCCAAAAGCTGGTCCACACACATGCGAAACCCGCGCGGATCGGCGAACAGCGTGGTGACATCGCGAAACAAAATCCCCTCATGCGGGAAATCGACGATGGTGCGGATATAGTCTTTGACGGTCTTTTTCATCGCGGCCCCTGTGATGCGCGCGCTATGGCTAGCACGACCCAAAGCTGCGCCACAAGCGGCAGAACCCATGCTCGCGGAAGGGCTGCTGCGCTGGATTGGGCCGTTTTCGCTTGAAATCCAATGGGCCGCTCTATTGCATGGCGCAATCAGAGGGTCAAAACTCGCACTGCGTTGTATCTTAACTGCGACCAAACCCACACGAAAGGACAAGCGATGACAGCAGGGCTTTTGGCTTCGGTGCGGGCGGCGTTTGACGCGGTGGCGGTGGCGCGGCCGTTTTTGGTGGAGTGGCCGGAGGTGGGGGCTATGCGCGACGTGCAGCCTGCGACCCTTCCTGTCTGTCGGTGGTTAAGCACGATGGGCACGGCGGGCATCGTGGGGCAATTGCGTGCAGCCTCTGCATCCTTGCGCTGGCAGCAAACCTACGGTGCGGGCGATTTTGGGGCGGAGTTTCTGCAAGCCTATGGGTGGAGCGAGTTTGTCGGCCTGCGCGGGCCTTACCCCAGCACCCAGATCGCTTGCGGCGTTTTGCTGCTTGGGCCGCATATCACCTATCCCGCCCATGCCCATGCGGCTGAAGAGGTGTATTTGCCGATCTTTGGCCAAGCGGAGTGGCAGCAGGGTGATGGCGCCTTTGCCCCCATCCCCGTTGGCCAGCCCATCCACCACGCGCCTTGGGTGCCCCATGCCATGCGGGTGGGGGCAGAACCGCTCGCCGCACTTTACCTGTGGCGTGGCGGGGATTTGGCGGCGAAGTCGGTGATTTTGAGCACTTAGTCGGGGCGTTTCAGCGTTAGGGTTTCGGTGATTTGGGCGTAGTCCATATAGCCCAAACGCGCCATGACTTGGGCTTTGACCACATCAAACTTGCCGCCTGTGAGATATTCATCGCCAATATGCACGCCGATCACGGTGCCTATGACCATGAAATCCTCGCCGCCTTCCAGCGTGACCACCTGTTGCAAGCGGCATTCCAGCGTTGCGGGCGAAAGCGCCACACGGGGGCAATTGATTAGGGTGCATTCGGCCTTTTGCACGCCCGCATGGGTGAATTCATCCACCCCGTGGGCAAGATGGGCCGAGGTTTGGTTCATCTTCTCCGACATCGGGCGCGAGACGACATTTGCGGCAAAAACGCCGCTGTCTTGAATGTTGCGGAGCGAATCTTTCATCGTGCCCGCGAACATCACCTGCGGCGGGGTATAGGCCACCGCGTTGAAAAACGAATAGGGGGCCAGATTGTCGCCTTGCGGGCCACGGGTCGAAATCCAGCCAATCGGGCGGGGGGATACGATGGCGTTAAAGGGTGAATGGGGTAGGCCGTGGCCGTCTTTGGGCTGGTAGAACATGGGGCGCGGCTCGCAAGGTTTGGGGGCAGGGCGTGGTCCATGGCAGCTTAGGCATGGGTGGCAGGGAAGGGAAGGGGGCGGGCGCAAACCTTGGGATTTGATCCTGTCATCTTCACATGTTACGCGCGTTTACAGATGATTCCCCTTGGCCCTAAGCGGAGGCGCCTTGTACCAGTTGGAAGAAGAGACCGAAGCCGACTGGTGGGAGGTGGAGGCGCTGTATGACCTGTGCTTTTCGCCCGGGCGCACGGCCTTGTCGTCTTACCGCTTGCGCGATGGCGTGCCTACGGTGGCCGCTTTGTGCCTGACGCTGCGGGCCGATGGTGTGCTTGCCGCCGCTATTCGCTATTGGCCCATCGAAGTGGGGGGCGAGGATGCTTTGCTGCTTGGCCCCATTGCCGTGCACCCGACCCATCAGGGCGAGGGTTTGGGCGGATTGCTGATCAACGAAAGCCTGACCGAGGCCCGCCGTTTGGGGTGGGAAAGGGTGCTGCTGGTGGGCGATTTGCCCTATTACAGCCGCTTTGGCTTTGAAAAGCTAAGCCATGTGATCATGCCCCCGCCTACCAACCCCGACCGCGTGTTGGGCTTTGCCCTCAAAGCGGGCGCATGGGATCATGTGGTCGGGCCTGTGAGCAAAGTCACCGCTGCCTAGGTCTTTTCAGCGCGCGGCCTGATGCCCATATTGGACGCATGAGCCAAGTTCCCGCCCGCATCCTGCACGATCTTGACCTTGACGTCGCCACATTGGCGCAAGCCAGCGCGCGGGTGGATCTGTCTTGGGTGGCACGCTCGCGCAGTTTGGGCGCGGGGGGTGAGGCGCAATGGGCGCGTCTGCCAGACGCCGTGCGCGCGCAGGTGGAAGCGCAGGTGGCCCAAGCGCTGCGTGTCGGGCTGGGTATTGCCAAAGCCGCCCCCCAAACAAGCCCGCGCCAGCAACGCTGGATGGTCATCGCCTCGGGCGCTGCGGGGGGCGCTGTGGGGCTGGCGGGGGCCTTGGCCGATTTGCCCGTGGCGCTGGTGATCTTTTTGCAAGCCATCCGCGAAGAGGCGCGTGAAGCAGGGCTTGACCCTGACCGCGATGGCGTGGCCTTGGCAAGCTTGGATATCCTGTCCAGCGGGCGGGTGCTGGCCGTGGCCGAGGTGCTGAACCCTGCCTATGTTTCGGGCCGTTTGGCGTTGGCGGGGCCGACCTTGTCGGGTTGGATCGCGCGCACCGTGCCGCGCCTGATCCCGCTTTTGGGGCCAAGGCTTGCGGCATCGGCTGTGCCCTTGGTCGGGGCCTTGGGCGGGGCCGTGCTGAATGCGGCATGGCTGGAACACTACCGCAGCCTTGCGCGCATCCGCTTTCGCCTGATGGCCTTGGCCGAACACCACGGCGCCGAGGCGGTGGTGCGGGCCTATGCCCGCGCGCAGGCAGTGCCCGCGGTGGACTAAGCGGGGGGCACACCCCCGCACCCGTGCCAAAGAGCGGGGGTTTCACACCCCCGCACCCCCGTGGGATTTTTGGGCACATATGAAAGGGGGGGGCGGGGGGCTTTTGGTGGCAAAAGAAGCGGTGTAAAGCGCCTGCTGAATGGGATGACGGAGTGTGCCATGAGCCATGATTTTGACCCCGAGTTGGACCTTGAACTGGTGCGCGACCTCAAAGCGCCGCGCGCAACCTTGTGGGCCTGCTGGACCGATGAACAGCATCTGCCGCATTGGTTTGTGCCCAAACCGAATAAGGTTGTGGCCTGCACCTTGGACCTGCGGGTGGGCGGAGCCTGCTGCACGACCTTTGATGTGGACGGCAACCTTATGGAAAACAACGGGGTTTATCTTGAGGTGATCCCCCATGAAAAGCTTGTCTTTACCGACACCTATCAGGCGGGCTGGAAGCCTGCGGCGGAACCCTTCATGACCGCCATCATCACCTTGGAAGATTTGGAACCCGGCGTCACCCGCTACCGCGCCGTGGTGCGGCACCGGTCTAAAGAGACGGCAGAGCAACATCGCACAATGGGGTTTCATGACGGCTGGGGGACGGTGGCGACCCAGCTTGAGGCTTACGCGCAAGACCTTGCCGCGCGGCAGATTACGATTTCCACCCATATAGCGGCCCATCCCGCCACCGTTCTGCGCTGCTGGAGCGACCCTGCCTTGTTGCCCACATGGTTCGGGCCTGCGGGGTTCACTTGCGTGACCAAAGAGATCGATCTGAGGGCAGGGGGCCTGTGGCGGTTTGACATGGTGGGGCATGGCCAGACTTGGGCCAACCGTCACCGCTACAGCGTCATACAGGCCGACCGCATCGCCTTTGTGCTGGACGATGATGCCCAAAGCCCCCCGATGCCGGTTGAGGTGACCTTGACCCCGCAATCGGGCGGCACTTTGGTGACCCAAACCCTGACCTTGCCTGATGCCGCCGCCCGCACGGCTGCGATGAAATATCAGGCCGATGAGAAGGGCCTTGAAACCTTGGGCAAATTGGCGGCTCTTGCGCAAAGCCTGTGACCTTTGCTGGGGTGTCGCCTCAGCCTTCCTGAAGGATAGACCTGATGAACGCCGAAAGCCCCAAGACCGTCTATCTGGCCGATTACCAGCCCTACACCCATCGGGTGACGGCGGTGCATCTGACCTTTCGCCTTGCCCCCAAAGCCACACGGGTGCTGGCGCGGCTTGAGTTGCAGCCCAACCCTGCGCGGGGCCAAGGGCACGATCTGCGGCTGGATGGCGAGGGGCTGCGCCTGATCGGGGCGCGGCTGAACGGGGCTGTACTGCATGTTACGCCCGACGACACCGGCCTAACGATTGCGGCCCACCTGCTGCCGCAGGGCGATTTCACCTTGGAGACCGAGGTTGAGATTGCCCCCGAGGGCAACTTCTCGCTTGAGGGACTGTATATGTCGAACGGCATGTATTGCACCCAATGCGAGGCGCAGGGCTTTCGCCATATCACCTTTTACCCCGACCGGCCCGATGTGATGGCCCCTTTCACCGTGCGGATCGAAAGTGATCTGCCGGTGCTATTGTCAAACGGCAATCCCGTGGCACAGGGCGCAGGTTGGGCCGAATGGCACGACCCTTGGCCCAAGCCCGCCTATCTGTTCGCGCTGGTGGCAGGCGATCTTTTGGCCCTTAGCGACAGTTTCACCACGATGGGCGGCCGCAAGGTTGATTTGAACATCTATGTCCGCCCCGGTGACGAAGACCGCTGCGCCTATGCGATGGACAGTTTGATCCGCTCGATGCGCTGGGATGAGCAGGTCTATGGGCGCGAGTACGATCTGGACATCTTCAATATCGTGGCAGTTGACGATTTCAACATGGGGGCGATGGAGAATAAGGGGCTGAACATCTTCAACTCCAAACTCGTGCTGGCCAGCCCTCAGACGGCGACCGACGACGATTATGGCCGGATTGAATCCGTCATAGCGCACGAATATTTCCACAATTGGACAGGCAACCGCATCACCTGCCGCGATTGGTTTCAACTCTGCTTGAAAGAGGGGCTGACGGTCTTTCGTGACCAGCAGTTTACGGGTGATATGCGATCCGCCGCCGTCAAGCGCATCGAAGATGTGCTAACGCTGCGCGCGCGCCAGTTTCGCGAGGATGCGGGGCCTTTGGCGCATCCCGTGCGGCCGGAAAGCTTTGTCGAGATCAACAATTTCTACACCGCCACCGTCTATGAAAAAGGCGCGGAAGTGATTGGGATGCTTAAGCGATTGGTGGGCGATGCGGGCTATAAGGCGGCGTTGGATTTGTATTTTGACCGCCATGACGGGCAGGCCGCGACGATCGAAGATTGGCTGCGCGTGTTTCAAGAGGCCACAGGCCGCGATCTGACCCAGTTCAAGCGCTGGTATGGCCAAGCGGGCACCCCGCGCGTGAGCGTGGGGGAAGAGTGGCTGGCCGACAGCGGCACCTTCCGGCTGACGCTGCGCCAAGACAATCCACCCACGCCGGGCCAACCGGATAAAGACCCCAAGGTTATTCCGGTGGCGGTGGGGTTGCTGAACCCCAACGGGGATGAGGTGGTGCCGACCACGGTGCTGGAACTGACCAATACCGAACAGTCTTTCGACTTTACCGGCCTTGCTGCGCGCCCAACCGCCTCAATCTTGCGCGGCTTTTCCGCCCCCGTGGTGCTGAACCGGCAGGTTGCGGCCACTGAACGGGCGTTCTTGCTGGCGCATGACACCGACCCGTTCAACCGCTGGGAGGCGGGGCGGTCTTTGGCCAAAGAGGTGCTGATGGGGCGGGCGGATGCCGCGCCTTTGATCGAAGGTCTGGCGCGTGTGGCGCTGGACGAAAGTCTTGATCCGGCCTTTCGCGCGCTAACGCTGCGCTTGCCCGGTGATGATGACATGGCCGCGACAATGGCAGCGGCGGGCGGCGAACCTGACCCCGATGAAATCTATGCCGCGCGGCGAAGGCTGCACCTTTCCCTTGCGCAAAAGCTCGCGCCCCACCTGCCCGCCCTGTCTGCCCCCATAGCAGGCGCCTTTAGCCCTGCGGCGGATCAAGCGGGCCAACGCGCGCTGCGATTGTCGGCTTTGGGGCTTTGGGCGCGGCTGGATTTAGCGCCGCTGCGTGCAGCCCATCTGGCGGCCAATAACATGACCGAAGTGGTCGGCACCTTGGCCCACCTGCTGGAATGTGGCGCGGGGCAAGACGAGGTCGCGCGGTTTGAGGCCCGCTGGCAGGGCGAGCGGTTGGTGATGGACAAATGGTTCAGCCTGCAAATCCTGTGTGCCGCCCCCGATCAAGCGGCAGCGGTCACGACCAAGCTGACGCAGCACAAGCTCTTTGACTGGAAAAACCCCAACCGCTTCCGCGCGGTGTTTGGCGCGCTGTCGGGCAATCATGCAGGGTTCCACCACGCCTCGGGTGCGGGCTATGCTTTGATGGCCGATTGGTTGATCAAGCTCGACCCGCTCAACCCGCAAACGGCGGCTCGCATGTCTGGCGCTTATGAGACTTGGGCGCGTTATGATGCGGGCCGTCAGGCGCTGATCAAGGGCCAGTTGGCCCGGATAGCCGCCGCTCCCGGTATCAGCCGCAATCTGGCCGAGATGGTCGCCCGCATGATCGGCTGATGTCATTCATACGTGTCTAAATATCCATAATCCCCGCAGCCCAAAGCGAAGGATTTGGATATTTGAGCGCATATGAAAGGGGTTAGCCTTGGCAATACTCTTGTGCGCGGGTCCATTTGGCGATGGTGGCGCGGGTGCGGGCTTTGGCCCATGGGCCCCAATCGCGCGCGATGCCCTTGTTGCCGTCGCCCGCCACCATGCCATCGGCGGCCACGCGGGGGGCGATGATCTTGATGGCACAGGACAGATTGGCTGTGCCGTCTTTTAGGCTGGCGGTGGTTTTAGCCTCGCAGCCCGAATGGCGCGCAGTGGCCAAAGAGATTTGCATCAGGCCCACATAGCGGCCATTCAGGCCCAAGGCCTTGGCGTTAAAGCCACTTTCATATTTGGCTGTCGCCGAGATGATCGACACCCAAAAGGCGCGGCGATCTTGAAGAGAGGCTTGGGCGTAGCCGGGGCAATACACGTCGATGTCTTTGGGGATCAGATCGGTCAGTTCGGCGTCATGGTCCGCCACTTGAGCCAAAGCTTCAGCCGTCCATTCGGCGGCTTTGGCGGCGCTGTCCCAGCGCATGGCGGGCAATGCGTTCGCCGATTTCGCTTCATTTGCAACAGCCGGCCCGCTGCACAGCAGGGCCAAGGCGAGGGCGCAGAGCGTCAGACGCTTAAGGTCGAAAACTTGCATGGAACCGAAAAGTTGCCGTCACACTGCGCGTGACCCGCGGCTTTTGCGGGCCAAAGGCGCAAAAGCCAACCCAAGTTGGCAGGCTTGCACCCCTTGTGGCGGCTTTCCGCCGCCTTTGGCCTTGAACCGCCCCCGCCCCCTGCCTAAAAGGCCATGAACACCGACGGAGGTTTTGATGCTTGACCTGACCTATACCCAGCCTACCCCCAAGGTGATTGCCGGGGCAAAGCATGATTGGGAACTGGTGATCGGGATGGAGATCCATGCCCAAGTCGCCTCGAACTCCAAGCTCTTCTCGGGCGCCTCGACCCAAGTGGGGGCGGAACCCAATTCCAACGTGGCCTTTGTGGATGCGGCCATGCCCGGCATGTTGCCGGTGATCAACGCCTTTTGCATCGAACAGGCCGTGCGAACCGGGCTGGGGCTGAAGGCTGCGATCAACCTGCGTTCGGCCTTTGACCGCAAGAACTATTTCTACCCCGACCTGCCGCAGGGCTATCAGATCAGCCAGCTTTACCACCCCATCGTGGGCGAGGGGGAAGTGCTGGTCGAAATGTCGCCCGGTGTGGCGCGTTTGGTGCGCATTGAACGCATCCATCTGGAACAAGATGCGGGCAAGTCGATCCATGATATGGACCCTGCCATGTCATTCGTTGATTTCAACCGCACGGGCGTGGCCTTGATGGAAATCGTCAGCCGCCCAGATATTCGCGGGCCCGAAGAGGCTGCGGCCTATGTCGCCAAGCTGCGCCAGATTCTGCGCTATCTGGGCACTTGCGATGGCAATATGCAAAACGGCAACTTGCGCGCAGATGTGAACGTGTCGGTGTGCCGTGCGGGCCAGTATGAAAAATATCAGGCCACGCAGGACTTTTCGCATCTGGGCACAAGGTGCGAGATCAAGAACATGAACTCGCTGCGGTTTATTCAGCAAGCGATCGACTATGAAGCCCGCCGTCAGATTGCCATTGTCGAAGATGGTGGGTCGGTGACGCAGGAAACCCGTTTGTACGACCCCGACAAGGGCGAAACGCGGTCAATGCGCTCTAAGGAAGAGGCGCATGATTACCGCTATTTCCCGTGCCCAGACCTGTTGCCGCTAGAGATTGAGCAGGCTTGGGTCGATGATATCGCCGCCACAATGCCCGAATTGCCAGACGCCAAGAAGGCGCGGTTTATGGGGGATTATGGCCTGACCGACTATGACGCCAATGTGCTGACAGCCGAGCTGGATTCCGGCGCGTTCTTTGAAGCGGTGGCGAGCGGTCGCGATGGCAAGATGGCCGCGAACTGGGTGATCAACGAACTGTTCGGCCGCCTGAACAAAGAAGGCCGCGCCATTGCCGACACGCCCGTGTCAGCCGCCCAACTGGGCGGCGTGCTGGACTTGATCGGTGCTGGTGAGATCAGCGGCAAGATGGCCAAGGACTTGTTCGAGATCCTTTGGACCGAAGGCGGCGATCCGGCCGAGCAAGCCGCCAAGCACGGCATGAAGCAAGTGACTGACATGGGGGCTATTGAAGCAGCCCTTGACGCGCTGATTGCGGGCAACCCCGATCAGGTCGAAAAGGCCAAGGTCAATGCCAAGCTGGCAGGCTGGTTCACGGGGCAAGTTTTGAAAGCCACGGGCGGCAAGGCCAATCCGGCGGCGGTCAACGCGTTGGTCGCGCAAAAGCTGGGGCTTTGACGCTGCAAATGGTTTGATATGCCCCGCAGGTTGACGCGTTGGACGCTCCGCTGGGGATATTTGGGCACATATGAAATCGTTACGATTTGCCCATGAGCGCCGAGGTATAAAGCGCCAAGGCCGCCCAGATCATCGGGAAGGCGAGCATTTGGGCGGTGCCGAAGGGCTCTTTAAACGCCAGAATGGCGATGATCAGGATCATCGTGGGTGAGATATATTGCAAAATGCCGATGGTCGACAGGCGCAAGCCCTTGGCCCCGTTGGCATAAAGCATCAAGGGAACGGCTGTGACCAACCCGCAGGCCAAGAGCAGCACCGTGTCGGGCGTGCTGCCTGCGGCAAAGTGCCCCGTGCCGTCCACACCGTTCCAGACCATATAGGCCAGCGCAAAGGGCGTCATGATCAAGATTTCCAGCATGAAGCCTTGGTTGGCCGCCAAAGGCAGGCTGCGCTTGAGATAGGCGTAAAAGCCCCAAGTCACTGTTAGGCCCAAGGCCACCAGTGGCAGTTTGCCCGCCTCCCATGTCAGCAAGGCCACGGCTACGGCGGCAAGGGCAATGGCGGTCATTTGGCGGGGTGAGAGCTTTTCTTTCAGCAAAACCGCGCCCAGAAAGATGCTGAACAAGGGGTTGATGTAATAGCCCAAGGCCGCATCCAGCGCATGGCCCGCGCCGATTGCCCAAACATAGATGCCCCAGTTGACCGAGATCAGCGCCGCTGTGGCAGCCCCCATGGCCAGCATCCGTGGCTGTTTCAACAGCGGCCAGATACCGCCAAACTCGCCCCGCACGACCAGCACAAGCGCCGCGATTGGCACGCTCCACACCACGCGGTGGGCGATGACTTCGGGCGGGGGGATATGGCCCAAGGCCTTCATGAAAAAGGGCAAAAAGCCCCAGATCAGATAGGCAGACAGGGCAAAGGCAAAGCCGCGGGGTGTGTCTTGCGATTTCATAGGGCGGGCTTAGCGGATTGCTTGGCGGCCTGCTATGGTAAACTGCGCGGCCTCTCGACAGGGCAGGGGGGCTATGCAAGGCTTGGGCGATGCAGCAGGTTGTGATCATCGGGGCCGGATTGATTGGCGCGGGCTTGGCCTATCGCCTGACCCAAGCGGGCGCGCGCGTGACAGTGGTGGAGGCGCAGGGGGCGCCCGCCACTCAAGCCTCGGGCCATTCGTTTGGCTGGATCAACGCCAGCTACTATCTGACCCCCGCGCACCACCATCTAAGGGTGGCGGGGATGGCGGCGCATCACAGGCTTTCGCGCGATTTGGACGCTGATCTGTGGGACTGGCAAGGCTGCCTTTGGGTCGAGGATGGGCCCACCCTTGACCAGACGGCCACCGATCTTTCAGCCTTTGGCTATGCGTTTGAGGATCTGTCTCAGGCTCAGATCGCAACCATGGTTCCCGCCCTCGCCCACCCCCCGCCGCGCGCGCTGAATTTCCGCCAAGAGGGCGCTGTCGATCCCGCAGCCCTGACCCGCGCCTTGCTGGCCAAGGCACAAGCGGCGGGCGCCACGGTGATGCTCAACACCCCCGTCCTTGGCTTGGTTCAGCGCGGCGATGCCGTCTGCGGTCTGCGTTTGACCACGGGCGAGATCGCGGCCGATCAGGTCATCGTGGCCGCAGGAACAGAGGCTGCACCGCTGCTGGCGGGCCTTGGCTTTGCCCTGCCCATGCTGCAGCGCCCGGGGGTGATCTTGGCCACTCAAGCCGTGCCGCCTCGGTTGGCCCCGATCCTTGCCCTGCACGGCCAAGAGTTGCGCCAAGATAGCCTCGGACGGCTTTGGCTGCCCGTGGCCGCCCATCATCAAGCCGACAGAGCCGAAACCCTTCCCGCAAACCCGCAAGCCAGCGTCAATGCCGCCTTGCAATCGCTTAACGCTCTTTTCCAAGGCCCACCCATCCTGCGCGCCGATCACTGGGCCGCAGCCTTTCGCCCCGTGCCCGGCGATGGCCTGCCCGCCCTTGGCCCTGTGACGCGCGGCCTTTGGCTCGCCGTGCTGCATTCTGGCGTCACCCTCGGCCCACTCGTTGCCGAAACCCTCGCGGCCGAGGTTTTGGGCGCGCGCGCCTCGCCCCTCCTTTCCCCTTTCCGCCCCGCCCGATTTTGGCCCTAAACCCCGTTCCCCCTTCCATTCTTGCCCAAATATCCCCCCCGAAGGGCAGACTGACCTTTTCCCGTTCACAACGTCGCGAACCTGCCGAAAAAACGGTGATCATGACGCTTGAAATCGTTTTTATTCGCCGCTAGCCTTTCCCCATTCCCGCAGGGCAACAGCTTATGGCAGACCATCCACCCCGCCCCACGATCAAAACCCTGTCCGAGGTGACGGGATTTTCAATTGCGACCATTTCCAAGGCGCTCAACGATTCCCCCGTGGTCACCCAAGCGACCAAAGCGGTGATCCGGCAGGCGGCGGGGCAGATTGGCTATGCGGCCTCGCTGCGCGGCATGTCGCTGCGCACGGGGCGCACCTATCAGGTGGCGGTCTTGATGCCAGTGGCCTCCGCCTCGGGGTTTGAGTGGGAGGGGGTGGATTATGCCCAGATCCTGTCAGGAATCGCCGCAGGGCTAGAAGGCTCGCCCTATCGGATGTCGGTCCACGTGGTGCGCGATGCCGAAGAGGGCTTGGTCACGGCGCGGCAAGTGGTCGAGGGGCATCTGGCCGATGGGCTGATTTTTTCGGGCATTCAGGCGCAAGATGCGCGCGTGGCTTACCTGTGTGATGCGGGTTTTCCCTTTGTTACCTTGGGCCGTTGCCGTCAGGACTTGACCTATGCCCATGTCGATGTTGACAGCGAATGGGCGGCTTGGGCCGCCACATCTCGGTTGATTGCGGGTGGGCATCGGCGGATTGCGCTGATCAACCCCGACCCGCGCCTGTCTTATGCGCTTGACCGGATCGATGGCTTCACCCGTGCCTTCACGCAGGCCAACCTGCCCGTGCCGCACGACCTGATCTTGGGCGGCGATCTCAGCACCCGTTTTGGCAAGGAGGCGGCCTTGGCGCTGGCACGCTTGCCTGATCCGGCCACGGGCTTTGTTTGTGTGAACGAATCCACCGCGCTGGGCGCTTTGGCGGGCCTGCGCGATCTGGGCCTGACCATCGGGCGCGAAGCTTCGGTGATTGCCTATGACGACATCAACGCCTCGGCCTATTTTGCGCCGCCACTCACCACCTTCTATCTGCCGATCGAAGACCTTGGCCGCCAATTGGGCGGTTTTCTGCTGCGCCGGCTTGCCGGTGAAGATCCTGCAACTTTGCAACAACTGACCCGCCCAGACCTTGTCGCCCGGCAGAGCGACCGGCTGGAGCGGGTTTTACCTTGGGAGGGTAACACATGAAAAAGCTACAACTCGCACTGGCACTTAGCCTGATGGCGGCACCCGTGATGGCCGCCGATCTGGGCGGTGTCACCTTGAAGGTCGGGTCTGACACGACCTCTCCGCCGATGGAAATGGTCGATGAGGCCACCGGCCAAATCGTGGGCTTTGACATCGACGTGGTCAACGCCATCTGTGCCAAGATCAACTGCAAGGCCGAATTTGTCACCACGGGCTGGGACGGTATCTTTGTGGCCTTGGGCGAAGGCCAGTTTGATCTGGTGGCCTCGGGCGTGTCGATCACCGACGAGCGCAAGCAGACCATGGATTTCACCGAGCCCTATATGATCAACGCCCAAGCCATTTTGGTGCGCGCCGAAGATTCGGGCCTGACTTTGGACGATTTCAAAGCAGGTAAGAAGCTGTCAGCCCAAACCAACACAACCGATGCCGAAATGGCCAAGTCGATCGTGGGCGAGGGCAATGTGCTGACCTATGACACGTTCAACGCCTCGGTTCTGGCGCTGAAAAACAAGGATGTCGACGGCGTGGTGATCAACGGCGCCAATGGTCCGGCCTATGAAGCGCAATTTGCAGGAGAATTGGTTGTGGGCGTCACGGGCCTTGCCGCTGACCCATTGGGGCTGGTGTTCCGCAAGGGGGATGCCAATGTCGCGGCCTTTGACGAGGGCTTGGCAGCCATTGCGGCGGACGGCACGCTAGAGGCGCTGAAAGCCAAATACTGGACGGGGAACTGATCCCATTCTGTCGCTGCTCAAGCAAATAAGGCCCAGCAATCTGGTCATCCTGTTTGCGCTGCCCTTCATCGTCTACCTCTTCGCGGCCTCAAGCGATTACACCCGCTCATTGGCCGCGATTGTGGGGGTCGAGGTGGGGGCAGGCGCGCAGGTGCCGGGGTTTTTGTTGGTGCTGGCGGCCTTTGCCAGCGGCTTGGGCAGTTTGCGCTGGCCAAGGCTGCGCTGGCCTTTGGCGGGCGTGGGTTTGGCGGCGGGATTGTGCATCGCTTCCGGCATGGCCCAGCCCTTTTGGGCGGCGGTTGTGGCCAATGCGGTGGATGGCTTTACCTCTGATCTGGTGGTGCGGGGGCAAAACCCGCGCCGCTTGACCGATGCGGCCTTTGCTGCGCTGGGCCTTTGGGTGCAGCGCGGCGCTTGGGCCTATGTAGCTTTGGCCATTTTGGCGCAGATTTTGCGGGCGCGGGGGCGGTTTTGGCTGATCTTGGCCGTGAACGGGGCAGGGGCGCTTTGGCTTTTGCTCTTCGCCTATCTGGGATTTGCTGCTGGCTTGGCGATCACGCTGCGCGCGGCGATTTTGGCCTATCTTTTGGCAGTGGTTCTGGGCTTGGGCTGGATTGGCCTGTTAAACCTTGTGCCGCGCAAGCGGACGCTGCCGCTTTTTGGCGTGGTGATCGCCCTTTGCTTTGGCCTTTGCGCGCAGCACCTGTCCGCCCCGCAGCAATCCTATGCGCTCTATGGGACGTTATCGGGCAAAATCGCCGTCATTCCGGGCACGCCGCAGGCCTTGATCGATGCGGCGCGCGATGGGGCTTTTCCAGCGGGTGGCGGGATAGAGCGCGCGGCAAAGACCTTCAAAGACGCCCCCACCGCCCTTGCAGCCCTTAGCCCCGCCATCTCTGCGGCGCTGCTGCCCGATGGGCAAGGCACGGGCCCCGTGATCTGGCAGGTGCAAACCCTGTCCGATGGTCACAAAACCGCCGCAGTGGCCTTTGGCGTCTTGGGCCTTGTGCTGGCGCTTTTGACCGTTGGGGGTGCCATCCACCGCCGCCATCCGATGTCGGTTGCGGCAGAGTTTCTGGTTGATACGCTGCGCGGCATTCCGATGCTGGTGATTGTGCTTTACATCGGCCTGCCCTTGGCGGGGGCGGTGAAGGCTGGCACGGGCGGCTTTATCGATCCGCCCAATATGCTGCGGGGCATTTTTGCTATGGCCTTGGCCTATTCGGCTTACTTGGCCGAGATTTTTCGCGCGGGCATCGCCGCCGTGCCCGAGGGCCAGATGGAAGCCGCGCGCTCTCTTGGCCTGACGCGCTGGCAAACGGCACGGCACGTTGTGATCCCGCAGGCGTTCAAGATCGTCATTCCGCCCTTGGGCAACGAGTTTATCGCCATTCTCAAAGACACCTCGCTGCTGTCGATCTTGTCGATCCGCGATGTCACGCAACGGATGCGAGAGTTTCAGTCGGCCAGTTTCCTGCCCTTTGCCCCCTATAATTCTGCCGCCATCCTTTATCTGTTGCTGACGTTGGTGGCGGCCAGCCTGATTGCTGCCATCGAAAGGAAGTTCCATGTCAAACGCTAACCGCGCGGCGCTAACGGCCCGCGCGCAGGGGCTGCATCTGCCCAAAGACTTTGTCTTTGGCGGGGCCACGGCGGCCTATCAGATCGAAGGCGGGTGGGATGCGGATGGCAAGGGCGAAAGCATCTGGGACCGCTTTTGCCGCACCAAGGGCGCGGTGATTGACGGCAGTTCGGGCGATGTGGCTTGCGATCACTTTCACCTTTGGGCGCAAGATATCGCCTTGATGCAGGCGCTGAACTTAGACGCTTATCGCTTTTCGATTGCGTGGAGCAGGGTGCAGCCGGATGGCTTTGGCGCGTTGAATGCCAAGGGCATGGGCTTTTACGACCGCCTGATCGACGGGCTTTTGGCCGCTGGGCTTGCGCCCCATGTGACACTTTATCACTGGGACCTCCCCCAGGCGCTGCAAGACAAGGGCGGTTGGTATAACCGCGACACGGCCTATCGCCTGGCCGATTACGCTGAACATATGGCAAAAGCCTTCGGCGACCGGATTGGCCATTGGACGACCCTGAACGAGCCGTGGACCTTTTGCTGGTCAGGCCATGCCTCGGGCGAGGATGCGCCGGGGTTGCGGGATGGGGCCAAGGGTGGGCTTTGCGCCAGTCACCACGCGCTTTTGGGTCATGGTCTGGCCGTGCCCCGCATCAGGGCCGCAGCTCCCAAAGCGCAGGTGGGCATTGTGCTGGACCTGAATGTGCCAGAACCCGCCACGCCTTCGCCCGAAGACCACACCGCCGCCCGCCATTTTGAACTGGCGCAGAACCGCTTTTATCTGGATGCGGTGTTCAAGGGCCATTACCCCGCCGAGCTGTTAGACCTCTGCGCCGATATCCTGCCCGATATCCGCGCGGGCGATCTGGCCACCATCGCCCAGCCCTTGGACTATCTGGGGGTGAACATCTACCGCCGCTCGGTCATGAAGGCGGGCGACGAATGGCCGCCCTTGAACTTCGCCCGTGTCAGCCCGCCGGGGGATTACACGGCCGTGGGATATGAGATTTTCCCGCGCTGCATCCATGATGTTCTGCTTTATGTGCATGAAAACTATGCCCCTAAGGCGATTTTCATCGCCGAAAATGGCATGGCGACACCGATCGAAACCCCCGATGCGGCGGGTGAGATCGTCGATCTGCAACGCGCCGCCTATTACGTTGACCACATCGCCGAGATGGAGCGGGCCCGTTTGAAAGGCGTCCCCGTTAAGGGCTATTTTGCTTGGACGCTGATGGACAATTTCGAATGGGCCTATGGTTACACCGTGCCCTTTGGCATCGTTCAGGTCGATTACGCCACCCAAGCGCGCAAGATCAAATTCTCGGGCGAAACCTACCGCGAGATCATTCGGGCGCGGCGATAATGGCGGGCGCGGCGCAAACGGCTGTGGTCACGGGGGCTGGGCGCGGGCTTGGGGTGGCCCTGAGTGGGGCGTTGCGGGCCGAAGGCTATGCGGTGATTGAAGCCACCCGCACCTCTGGCCTTGATCTGGCGCAGCCTGAAACCTTTGCAGCCTTTGCCGAAAGCTTGGGCGGAGGCCCCGTTGACCTGTTGGTGCATAATGCCGCTATTCGCGGCGATACGGGCGGGCTTGCCACCTTGGACGTGGCCGAGTTCGAGGCTGTGATGCGCGTGAATGTGTTGGGCCCTTTGCTTTTGACGCGCGCGCTGCTGGCCAATCTGCGGGCAGGGGCGGGACGTGTGGTGATGATTTCCAGCCGTGCGGGCTCTTTGGCTGAAGGGCGCAGTGACGAGGGTGATTACGCCTATAAATGCTCCAAAGCCGCGCTGAATATGGCGGGGCTGAAGCTGGCCGATGAAACCGGCCTGTCAGTGGTGGCGCTGCATCCGGGATGGGTGCAATCTGACATGGGCGGGCCAGAGGCCGATGTGCCCCCTGAGGTGAGCGCCGCAGGCTTGGTGCGCCAGATGCAACTGGCGAAAAGCGGGTCGTTTTGGGCTTGGGATGGGGTAGAAATTGGCTGGTAAGGATGGGATAGCTGCGCAATGCGCCACGCTTTTGGCGCGCTTTGGCTTGACGGGCGATCTGACGCCCTTGCCGGGCGAGCATGACCTGAACTTTCGCCTGCAAGGCCAAAGCGGGGCGCTGCTGAAGCTGCACGCGCCCGACAACGACCCCGCCTTGCTAGACCTGCAAATCGCCGTGCTAGACCATCTGCAGCGTGTGGCCCCTGACCTGCCCGTGTCGCGCCAATGGCGGCTGGCGGGTCAGGCGCTGATCCCCTGCGCGGGGTATCAGGCGCGGGTGCTCAGTTGGTTGCCGGGGCAGGTCTGGGCCAAGGCGGCGCGGAATGCGCAAAGTACCGCAAGCCTTGGGCGGCTGTTAGGGCGGCTGGACCGCGCTTTGGAAAGCTTTGCCCATCCGGCAGCGGCGCGGGCCTATGGCTGGGACATCGGCCAAGCGGACCAGCATAATGCGTCTTTGTGGGCGATTGAGCCGGCCGAAAAGCGTGTGGCTGTAGCGGGGCTTTTGGTTGATTTCAAGGATCGGATTAGACCGATTCTGTCGGATTGCCCGCGACAGGTGATCCATAATGATGCGAATGATTACAATGTCTTGCTAGACGAAGCTGGTGCTGTTTGCGGCCTTTTGGACTTTGGCGATATGGTCGAAAGCTGGCGCGTTGTGGAACTTGCCGTGGCCTGCGCCTATGCCTTGATCGGGGCGCAAGACCCTATGGACGCGATCTTGCCTTTGGTGTCGGCCTATCACGCCGAAAACCCGTTGCGAGAGGCGGAGATCGAGGCGCTTTTCCCCCTGATCAAGCTGCGCTATGCGGTGTCGATCACCATGGCGGCTGTGCAAATTCGCGCCAACCCCGAAAACGCCTATCTGCTGATCAGCCAAGAGGATGTCTGGCGCGAATTGCAGCGGCTTTGCGCCATGACCGCAAGGCTTGCCACTCTGCGCCTGCGGGCGGCGTGCGGGTTTGATCCTGTGGCAGGGGCGGGCAAGGTGGAGCGGTGGCTTTATGCCAACGCCCATGCTTTTGCGCCTGTGCTGGACCCTTCGTTTTTGGGCAAAGACGCGCAGGTTGCGCCCTATGGCGCGATGCGGGCAGAAGATGGCGCACAAAAGCCCCACCTTGGCATCGACATTCATGCGCCCGCACGCTCAACGGTGCAGGCCGCTTTCGCTGGGCGGGTGGCGTTCCTTTCAACCTCAACCGTTCTGCTAGAGCATGACGCTATGGGCCAAACCTTTTGGACACTTTATGGCGCTTTGTCGCCCGACAGTTTGAAAGCGCTGCGCTTGGCGCAGCAGATCAGCGGGGGAGAGGGTTTTGCAACCCTTTCAAGCTCGGCACATCTGCATTTGCAAATTGTGACGGATCATTTGGGGCTGGGGGCCGAAATGCCCCAAATCGCGACCGAAGGGGATTGGGCCGTTTGGCGCGCCATCTCGCCCGATCCTTCTGGGGTTCTTGGCCTGCCCATGCCCGCCGCCGTGACCGTGCCGCGCCCCGCAGCCCAGTTGGTGGCCGAACGCCAGCGCCGTTTGGGGCGGTCGCTGTCCACCGCCTATGCGCCGGACCCGCTTAAGATCGTGGGTGGCGAAGGATGTTATTTGATCGACGATCAGGGCCGCCGCTGGCTGGATATGGTCAACAACGTGGCCCATTGCGGCCACGCCCATCCGCGCGTGGTGGCGGCAGGCCAAGCGCAAATGGCGCGGCTGAACACCAATGCGCGCTACCTGCACGATGGGCTGATGGACTATGCCGAGCGCTTGACTGCGCTGTTCCCCGCGCCTTTGTCGGTCTGCTTCTTTGTCAATTCTGGCAGCGAGGCGAATGACTTGGCCATCCGCTTGGCCCGTGCGGCCACGGGGCAACATGATTTGATCTGCGTCGATCACGCCTATCACGGCCATGTCACCAGCCTGATTGATGTCAGCCCCTATAAGTTCAACGGCAAGGGCGGCGCGGGTTGCCCGCCCCATGTGCGGGTGGCGGATATGCCTGATCCCTATCGTGGGCGCTGGCGTTACGGTGATGCCGGGGCAGGGCAGGGATATGCCCAAAGCGTGGCCGATCAGGTGACGGCTTTGCAGAAACAGGGTCGTGGACCGGCGCTGTTTTTGTCAGAAGGTATCCTTGGCACCGGCGGCCAGATCGTGCCGCCGCAGGGCTACTTGGCTGCGGCCTATGCCCATGTGCGCAAAGCGGGCGGCCTGTGTTTGGCCGATGAGGTGCAGGTGGGCTTTGGGCGCATAGGGTCCCATATGTGGGCCTTTGAGGCGCAAGGTGTGGTGCCCGACATCGTGACCTTGGGCAAGCCCATCGGCAACGGCCACCCGATGGCGGCTGTGATCACCACACCCGCCATCGCCAATGCTTTCGCCAATGGGATGGAGTATTTCAACACTTTCGGCGGCAATCCCGTCTCGGCAGCCATCGGGCTTGCCGTGCTGGATGTGATCCGCGACGAAAGGCTGATGGCGCATTGTCAGGCCATGGGCCAGCGCCTGATGGATGGTGCAAGGGAACTGGCCAAGCGGCACGAGGCGATTGGCGAAGTGCGGGGCTTGGGCCTGTTCAACGGGATCGAACTGGTGCAAGACCGCGCCACCCTTGCCCCCGCGCCCGACCTTCTTGCCCGTGTGATCACCCGCATGAAGCAAGATCACCAGATTTTGCTGTCCAGCGAGGGGCCCTTGCACAATGTGCTGAAAATCAAGCCGCCCGCCGCCTTTAGCGCCGCTGATTGCGACCGATTCTTGCACGGCTTGGACCAAGCCTTGGCCGCTGGATAGGCCCCCCGAAACCGAAAACGGCGCGCCACTGGGGCGCGCCGTTTCAAAAGTGTTCGCAGGTATCAGGCTTTCAGGATCGAGCGGCCCGCATAGGTGCCGATATCGCCCAGCATCTCGTCAATCCGGATCAGTTGGTTGTACTTGGCCAAACGGTCTGACCGTGACAGCGAGCCGGTCTTGATCTGGCCGCAGTTGGTGGCCACGGCCAAGTCAGCAATCGTGCTGTCTTCCGTCTCGCCCGAGCGGTGCGACATCACGTTGGTATAGCGCGCGCGGTGCGCCATATCGACAGCCGCCAGCGTTTCGGTCAGCGAGCCGATTTGGTTGACCTTGACCAGCATCGAATTGGCGCAGCCTTGCTTGATGCCCATTTCCAACCGCTTGGGGTTGGTGACAAACAGATCGTCGCCCACCAGTTGGATTTTCGACCCCAAGGTATCGGTCAACAGCTTCCAACCGGCCCAGTCGTCTTCAGAACAGCCATCTTCAATCGAGATGATCGGATAATCGGCGGCAAGACCTGCCAAGAAGGCCACGTTTTCTTCGATGGACAGCGATTTGCCTTCGCCCTTCATCTCATACCGGCCACCTTTGAAGTATTCGGTCGCAGCGCAATCGAGGGCCAGATAGATGTCTTCACCGGGGCGGTAGCCGGCCTTTTCGATGCTTTTCAGAATGAAATCCAAAGCATCGCGGGCGGATGACAGGTTGGGGGCAAAGCCGCCCTCGTCGCCGACATTGGTGTTGTGGCCTGCAGCGCTGAGTTCTTTCTTCAGCGTATGGAACACTTCTGATCCCATGCGGATCGCGTCGCGCACGTTGTCAGCGCCAACCGGCATGATCATGAATTCTTGAATGTCGATGGGATTATCGGCGTGTTCGCCGCCGTTGATGATGTTCATCATCGGCACCGGCAACACACGGGCCGAGGTGCCGCCGATGTAGCGATACAGCGGTTGGCCTGTGAATTCGGCAGCAGCCTTGGCCACAGCCAGCGAGATGCCCAAGATCGCGTTGGCCCCAAGACGGCCCTTGTTGGGGGTGCCGTCCAGTTCGATCATCGTCATGTCGATGCCAACCTGTTCGGTGGCGTCAAAGCCAATGATCGCCTCGGCCAATTCGCCGTTCACGGCCGAGACGGCTTCCAGCACGCCCTTGCCCATGTAGCGCGACTTGTCGCCATCGCGGCGTTCCACCGCCTCATGCGCCCCAGTCGATGCGCCCGAGGGCACAGCCGCGCGGCCCATGGCCCCGCTTTCCAAAATCACATCCACCTCGACGGTGGGGTTGCCGCGGCTGTCAAGAATTTCGCGCGCGTGAATGTCGATGATCGTGCTCATGGAAGGCTCCATTGGCAAAAGGGGAGTGCTCTCGCGCCCCCTTTACCCGTGGATTGTAACAAGGGGAAGAGGGGGCGGGGGTTAGGCGCGCTTTGAGCGTGCGCGGGCACGTTCGCGGGCGAAGGAATACAGGCCCGATCCGATGATGATGGCGGCACCCAGCAGGGTTAGACGGTCGGGGAATTCGGCAAAGGCGATGACGCCCAGCAAGATCGCAAAGATCAGACGGGAGTAGCGGAAGGGCGAGACCACCGACACCTCGCCCGTGCGCGCGGCCGAGGTGATGGCCCAATATCCTGCCGTGCCGACGATCAAAGCGCCCAACATCATGCCTGATTGTTCCCAGTCTGGCATCACAGGCGTCTGAAACGCCAGCATCCCCGCGCCCAAGAGGGCTACCGAGGCTATGCCCCAAGCGGAAACCTGCGTCGTGGAAAACTCTGGCGGCACCATGCGCGAGGCCAAGTCACGCAAGCCAAGGCCCGCGACCGTCACCAGCACCCACAAAGCTGCAGGGCTAAAGCCGTCCATCCCCGGACGGATCACCAGCAAAACGCCGCAAAAGCCCAAGGCAATTGCCGCCCACCGCCGCCAGCCGACCTTTTCGCCCATAAACAACGCCGCCCCCATCGTCACGGCCAAGGGCATGGCTTGCAGCACGGCAGACACTGTGGCCAAGGGCACAGAGGCCAGCGCCGTGATATAGGCAATCGTGCCCACCATCTCGCCCGCGTTGCGCGCCAGAACCCATGGGTGCAGCGCATCACGGGTGAAGGTGCGCTTGCCTTCATAGCGGGCGAGGGCTGCGAAAAAGGCCCAGCTGAACAGGCAGGTCACAAGCAAAATCTCGCCCGTTGGAATATCGCGGGCGGCGAATTTCAGGAACATGTCTTCCAGCCCAAACAAGGCCATCGAGGCCGTCATCAAGCCAATGCCGCGCAGATTGTCGGCGGGGGTCATACTGGCCCTGCGTCTTTACGGGTGGGAACGCCCAAAAGTTCCAAACGGTGGCCGATCAATTGATAGCCTAGGCGGGCGGCAATTTTTTCCTGCAGGGCTTCAATCTCGGGATCGACAAATTCGATCACTTGGCCGGTGGTGACATCGATCAAATGGTCATGGTGGTCGCGTTCGGCATCTTCATAGCGCGCGCGGCCATCGCCGAATTCGTGACGCTCCAGCAGGCCCGCCTCTTCAAACAGTTTCACCGTGCGGTAGACCGTTGCCAGCGAGATGCGCGCGTCGATGCGTGCGGCGCGGGCGTAAAGCTCTTCGACATCGGGGTGATCAAAGGCCTCGCCCAGAACGCGCGCGATCACGCGGCGCTGGTCGGTCATGCGCAGGCCCTTGGCCATGCTGCGGGCGATGATGTCGGTCATGGCGCGTCCTTTTGCTGAAGGCGCTTTAGGCCAAATACACCCCAACGGCCAGAGGATTGATGCCATGCGCCCGAATGGCCGCTTGACGCTGGCGGTCAAGGCGCGAAAGGTGGCCGCGAAATTCGGGGGGCTATCATGCGCAAAGACAGGTTGGACGGCTTTGGATTTGCAACCTTGCTTGCCGTGGCGGGGATATTGGCGGCCAACCAGATTATCATCAAGATCGTCGACAAGGGCCTGCAACCTGTTTTCTTTGCCGGCGCGCGGTCGGCCATTGCCATTTTGTTTGTGGCGGCGTGGATGGCCTATCGCGGGCTTTTGGGTCGGATGCGCTGGGCCGATCTGGGGCCCGGGGTGTTGATCGGCACGGTCTTTGCGATTGAGTTCATCGGCCTTTTCATTGCCCTTGACCTCACCACTGTCGGCCACGCCGCTTTGATCATGTATTCCATGCCGGTCTGGATGGGCATTTTGGCGCATTTTTTCATTCCCGGTGAACGCGCCACGCCGATGAAGGCCGCAGGGCTTGCGCTGGCCTTTTTGGGCACGGCTTGGGCCATCACCTCGCGTGGGGGGGCCAATGCGGGGCAGGTCAGTTGGTTGGGCGATGCCTGCGCTTTGGTAGGCGCCTTGGGCTGGGCGGGCACGGCGTTTATTGCGCGCACCTCGCGGCTGAAAGATGCGGGGCCAGAGGCGCAATTGTTCTGGATGGTGATCGTCTCGGCCCCAATTCTTCTGGCGGTCTCGCCTTTGTTTGGGCCCTTGATCCGCGATGTCACGCCGATGCATTGGGTGTGGCTGGTGATACAATCGGGCGTGGTTGTGGCGGGGGGCTTTGTGACGTGGATGTGGCTTTTGTCGGTTTATCCGACCTCCACCGTCGCCTCGTTTTCTTTCCTGACCCCGATTCTGTCGATTCTGCTGGGCCATTTTTTGTTTGGCGAGGTCTTGAGCCTTACCCTTTTGGGTGCCGCGGCCTTGGTGTCGGTGGGGATCATCTTGATCAACCAAAAGGCCCGTTAAGGGCAAAGCCTGATTCCACGCCCAAGGTGTGGATGATCAAGCGCGGCATTTGGCATGGGCCAAGTGGTCTTTTTGCATGGCTATTTTGTCCCCGATCCACAGCGTCAAACCCTTCATCCCCTGCTTTGTCCACAGGCGCGAAACGGTGGCGAAAACGCCACACCTAGACGCAGACTGCACGTCAAGCACAAAATATAGCTTTTTTGACAATAATTTTGTTGTCGATCGCTAAATCTTGCGTCAGTTTGATCAGGTCGGGGCACAGCCGAATAACAGGCGGGCCGTGACGGGGACAAATTAGATCGATCACAGCCTCAATTTCGAGGAGCGCGCCTGACATCGGGGGCGATTTGTGGCGTGTCGACATTGCCCGGGGATCAACGAAGGACGGGGCCAAACGAGCCTCGCCAGAAAAAGGAGTGACGGGGCAATGAAGATCGAGCGCAAGTTTACATCCAATGATACCGGAGCCTATGGGGCGCTGAGTTTTCAGGTGACCACCTCGGAAATTCGCAATCCTGACGGCAAGGTCGTGTTCCGCAACGAAGCGGTCGAGGTGCCCGACGGCTGGAGCCAAGTGGCAGCCGACGTTCTGGCGCAGAAATACTTCCGCAAGGCGGGCATTCCTGCCGTGACCAAGCGCGTGTCTGAAAAAGGCGTGCCGCGCTTTTTGTGGCGTCAAGTGCCCGATCTGGAAGCGCTAGAGCAGTTGCCCGCCGACAAGCGCTATGTCGGTGAAACCAGCGCCAAGCAGGTGTTTGATCGCTTGGCGGGTGCGTGGACCTATTGGGGCTGGAAGGGCGGCTATTTCACGACCGAAGCCGATGCCAAAGCCTATTTTGACGAGATGCGCTTTATGCTGGCGCGTCAGATGGCGGCCCCCAACTCTCCGCAATGGTTCAACACCGGTCTGCATTGGGCTTACGGTATCGATGGCCCGTCACAGGGTCACTACTATGTCGATCACCAGACCAAGGTGCTGACCAAGTCGAACTCGGCCTATGAACATCCCCAGCCCCACGCCTGCTTTATTCAGTCGGTGCGCGATGATTTGGTGGGCGATGGCGGGATCATGGACCTGTGGGTGCGTGAAGCACGCCTGTTCAAATACGGCTCTGGCACCGGCACCAACTTCTCGTCGCTGCGCGGCGAGGGAGAGCATCTGTCGGGCGGCGGCAAATCGTCGGGCCTGATGGGCTTTTTGAAAATCGGCGACCGTGCTGCGGGCGCTATCAAATCGGGCGGCACCACACGCCGTGCGGCCAAGATGGTGATCTGCGATATGGATCACCCCGATGTGGAAGCTTTCATCAACTGGAAAGTGATCGAAGAGCAAAAGGTGGCCTCGCTGGTCGCCGGTTCCAAGGCGCATGAAGCGCGCCTGAACGAGATTTTCACCGCCATTCGCACATGGGATGGGTCGTCGGAAGATTCGGTTGATCCGGCCAAGAACCCCGCGCTGAAAGCGGCGATCAAATCGGCCAAAAAAGCCATGATCCCCGACACCTACACCTTCCGTATCCTGCAATACGCCAAGCAGGGCTTCACCTCGATCGAATTCCCCACCTATGACACCGATTGGGATTCCGAAGCCTATATGACGGTTTCGGGCCAAAACTCGAACAACTCGGTTCGGGTGACGGATTCCTTCCTGAAGGCTGTCAAAGACGATCTGCCGTGGGAATTGATCCGCCGCACCGATGGCAAAGTAGCCAAGACCATCTCAGCGCGCGAGTTGTGGGACCAGATCGGCCACGCCGCTTGGGCCTGTGCTGACCCGGGCATCCAGTTTCACGACACGGTCAATGCGTGGCACACCTGCCCCGAAGATGGGCCAATCCGTGGATCGAACCCGTGTTCGGAATATATGTTCTTGGATGATACGGCCTGCAATCTGGCCTCGATGAACTTGCTGACGTTCCAAAAGAACGCCAAGTTTGACGCCGAAGCCTATATGCACGCGACACGGCTTTGGACGATCACGCTGGAAATTTCGGTGATGATGGCGCAGTTCCCATCCAAGGAAATTGCCCAGCTGTCTTATGATTTCCGCACCTTGGGCCTAGGCTATGCCAACATTGGCGGTTTGCTGATGACGATGGGCCTAGGCTATGACAGCAAAGAAGGTCGCGCTTTGTGCGGGGCGCTGACAGCGCTTATGACGGGCGTATCCTATGCCACCTCGGCCGAGATGGCCAAGGAATTGGGCGCTTTCCCCAGCTATGATCGTAACGCCAAACACATGCTGCGCGTGATCCGCAACCACCGCGCGGCAGCCCATGGCACGGGCGCTTATCAGGGGCTGAATGTTGATCCGGTCACGCTGGACCATCGCAACTGCCCCGATCAGACGCTGGTGGCCTTGGCCAAATCGGCTTGGGATGAGGCACTGGCCTTGGGCGAGGTGCATGGCTATCGCAACGCGCAAACCACCGTTATCGCCCCCACGGGTACAATCGGGCTGGTGATGGATTGCGACACCACGGGCATCGAGCCTGACTTCGCCTTGGTTAAGTTCAAGAAACTGGCGGGCGGCGGTTACTTTAAGATCATCAACCAATCGGTTCCGGGCGCTTTGGAAACCTTGGGCTATCCCAGCCACCAAATCGCCGAGATGGTGGCCTATGCCGTGGGCCACGGGTCTATCGCGCAGGCCCCTGCGATCAACCACACCTCGCTGATCGGTCACGGCTTTGGCCCGCGCGAGATTGAAAAGATCGAAGCGGCCCTGCCCACGGCCTTTGACATCCGCTTTGTCTTTAACCAATGGACGCTGGGTGAAGATTTCTGCAAAGGCACCTTGGGCATTCCGGCTGACAAGATGGCTGACCCCAGCTTTGACCTGCTGCGCCATTTGGGCTTTACCAAGGCCCAGATCGACGCCTGCAACGACCATGTTTGCGGCACGATGACGCTGGAAGGCGCGCCCTTCCTGAAGCAGCACCACTACAACGTCTTCGATTGCGCCAATGCTTGCGGCAAAAAGGGCAAGCGGTATTTGTCGGTGGAAAGCCATATCTACATGATGGCGGCGGCACAGTCGTTCATCTCGGGCGCTATTTCCAAGACGATCAATATGCCCAACTCGGCCAGCATCTCGGAAACGCTTGCGGCTTATGAGTTGTCGCATTCCTTGGGCATCAAGGCGAACGCGCTGTACCGCGATGGATCAAAGCTGAGCCAACCGCTGGCCTCGGCACTGATCGAAGACGATGAAGAGGCCGAAGAAATCCTCGCATCTGGGTCGGCGCAGGAAAAGGCGGCGGTGATTGCCGAGAAGATCGTTGAAAAGATCATCATCAAGGAAATCATCCGCACCAACCGCGAAAAGCTGCCCGAACGGCGCAAGGGCTATACGCAAAAGGCCATCGTGGGCGGGCACAAGGTTTACCTGCGCACCGGCGAATACGGCGATGGCCGCTTGGGCGAGATTTTCATCGATATGCACAAGGAAGGTGCGGGCTTCCGCGCCATGATGAACAACTTCGCCATCGCGATCTCGGTTGGCCTGCAATACGGCGTGCCCTTGGACGAATATGTCGAAGCCTTCACCTTCACCCGCTTTGAACCGGCGGGCATGGTGCAGGGCAATGATTCTGTCAAGAATGCCACCTCGATCCTGGATTACATCTTCCGCGAACTGGCGATTTCTTACCTAGACCGCACCGATCTGGCGCATGTGAAGCCCACGGGCCATTCGTTCGACGATCTGGGTCGTGGCGATGAAGAGGGCAAGCGCAACATCTCGGATCTGTCCGAAACGGCGGCGACGCGCGGGCTAGAGGTGATCAAGCAAATCTCCTCAACCGGCTATCTGCGCAAGCGCGTGCCGCAGGATTTGGTGGTGCTGCAAGGTGGCATGGGGATGACGGGCTTTTCCGGCATGGGGGCTGCGGGCGATATGACCGCAACCTTGCTGATGCCAGAAGCCGCTAAGATTGCGGTTGGTGGCGGCATTGCCTCGACGGCCCTTTCGTCCGGCACGGTCAGCATGGACCAACGCTCTAAAGCCAAGATGCAGGGCTATGAAGGCGATCCGTGCGGCGAGTGCGGCAACTACACGCTGGTGCGCAACGGCACCTGCATGAAGTGCAACACCTGCGGCGGGACGAGCGGGTGTAGCTGATAGCTCTTAATAGCGCGCAAGTTTTGAGGGGCGGGACCGCAGGGTCTTGCCCCTTTTGCGTGGCGACAGGTGGGGGCGTTGCAGCCTCCGGCGGGGATATTTGGGCACGTATGAAAGGGGGGGGCGGGGGCCTAGTTGCCTTGGCGCAGACGCCAGACGCCGTGGGTGATCAATGCCGCAAGGATGACCCCGCCGCCGATCAGGGTAAGGGGGGTGGGCGCTTCGTTTAGTACGGCCCAAACCAGCAGGGGCGAGGCTACGATTTCCAGCATGGTGATCATCGAGACTTCCGCCGCGGGCAGGTGGCGCGGGCCGATCATTTGCAAAGCACAGCCCCCCGCCAACACCACAGCGCCGCTGATGGTGACAAGGCCGATTTGCCCAATATCAAAGCTGGCATGGGGCGCGAAAGGATAGGCCAGCAAGGCGGTTGCAAAATATCCAAGCCCCGCAGACACGATCAGGCTTTGCGCGCCGGTTTTGCGCAGGATGACGTAATAGGCCGCCGCAGAGGCCGCATTCAAGAACGCGATGAAATCCCCCCACAGATGCCCACCGCCCAGCGACCCGCTGGCAATAACCCCCACGCCGGTAAAGACGGCGAGCATGCACAGCATCGTCATAGGCGCGATCCGCTCGCGCAAAAGCACAAAAGCCAAAAGGGCCGAGAGGAACGGCGAGGAGGCATAAAGCAGCATGGTGTTGGCGACACTCGTCTGCCCCAAGGCCATCAGATACAAAAATGACCCAAGTCCTTGCGCGAGGATCAGCAAGAGTGAGGGCCAAGACAGCAAAACCCGCCACGAGGGAATCAGATGCGGCGCAAAAAGCGCTGTGCCCACCAGCGTGACCGACCCACCAATCATGCCGCGCCAGATGGCGACATCCATCACATTGGCCCCGATCAACCGCACCAAAAGCGCATCAGGCACAAACAGGGCCGCACCCGCCAAGGTATAGGCAAGGCCAAGGCGCGGATTGGGGGTGAAAGTTTGGCTCATGCTGCCAGAAATCAGGTCTTGGCGCGAAAGGGAAGTGTTGACGCTGCGACACAGATGAACAAGTCTTGCCCAAAGCGGAGGATCCGATGGACTTTGTACATTTTCTGTCTAGCCATATGCTGGACCCCGCTTTGGGCGGCAAGGCGCTGTATCGCAATGTGGTGGCGCAGGCCATTCATGCGGAAGCCGTAGGCTATGACGGCGTGGGCCTGCCAGAACACCATTTGGTCAATATCTTGCTGATCCCCTCTCCGTTGCAAATGGCGGTCAAGATTGCAGCCCACACCAAGCGGGTGCGCTTGGTGACATCGGTTTGCCAACTGCCGCTGCGCGATATGCGCGTCTTTGCCGGAGAGGTTATTCAGGCCCAAGCCCTGTGCGATGGCCGTTTGATGCTGGGCGTGGGCAAGGGGGCGTTTGGGTTTGAAACCGAACTGATGGCCGTTCCTTTTGCTGAAACCAAGCCGCGCTTTGAAGAGGCGCTGGCGGTGCTGGAAGCGTTGCTGACCCGCGCGGATGTGGCGTGGGACGGGGTGCATTACAAGTTTGACGCCCTGACCATCATGCCGCGCCCCGAAGACCCTATTCCCCTGATGCTGGGCGTCATGCTTCCTGCGGGGATCGAAGCGGCCGCAGCCAAGGGCTATCATGTGCAAACCACGCCCTTGGGGGCCACGCATGGTCAGCTCGAGGCGCAAGTTTCGGCCTTTCATCGCGGTAAGGCTGCGGGCGGCCATGCCAACCGGCTGTCACTGCAACGGGGCGTGTATTTGGTGAATTCCGAAGCCGAGCGCCGCCGGATGGTGGCCTTTGCGCACCGCTATTACTCCAGCTTTGACAATGTCTTTGGCGGGCCGGGGATTGTCGATCAGGGCATCATCCGCCCACTGCCGCGCAGCCAGACCCCAGAAGAATTGGGCCAGAACATCTTGATTTGCCAAAAGGATCAGATGATCGACCGTCTGGCCGAATATGCCGCCCTTGGGATTGACGAGATCATCGTCACCTCCAACTTCGGCCAGCCGCAAGACGAGACGCTGGCCATGATGACCCAATTTGCGGCCGAGATCATGCCGCAGTTTCGCCCCCACCCCATCGCCGCTTAAGGAGCCGCCATGCCCGTGATCCGTATTGATATGTTTGAAGGCCGCACCACAGCGCAAAAGCGCGCCTGTGCCGAAGCTGTGACCAAGGCTTGGGTCGATACCTGCGGCGGCACACCTGCTTCGGTGACGATTATCTTTGGCGATGTGGCCAAAAGCGATTGGGCCACGGCGGGGCGCTTGGCCTCTGACCCCAAGGAATAAGCCATGCGCAGCGCCTATTCGGTGGCGGGCGAGGGGCCGGCCCTGTTCTTGATCCACGGCATTGGCGCGCGGCGGGCCACGTTTGACAGGCTGGTCGAAGGCTTAAGCGATCGGTTCACCTGCATCTCCTACGACCTGCGCGGGCATGGGCTGTCGCCCTTACCTGCGGGCCAGTTTGGCTTGGATGATCTGGTGGACGACCTAGAGGAGTTGCGCGCCCGCCTTGGTATCGGACAGGCGCATTTTGCGGGGCACTCCTTGGGCGGCATGATCGGGCCGCGCTATGCGCTGCGCTATCCTGACAGGGTGCTGTCGCTGGGCCTGTGGTCAACTGCCGCCTTTCGCACTGAGGATGACAGCGCCAAGGTGATGGGCGTGGTAAAACTGATGCGCGAAAAGGGGATCGGTCCGGTGCTGGATACGCTGACCGCGCGCTGGTTCACCGATGCATTTTGCGCCGCCCGCCCCGATGTGATCGACTGGCGCAAGCGTCAGGTGATGGACACCGACGCGAACGTTTTCCTGAACGTCTTTGATATCTATGCTGAAATTGAAATGGCCCCATGGCTGCATCAGGTGAAAGCCCCCTGCCAGATCATCACCGGCGCGTTGGATGGCGGCTGCAACCCGCGCCTGAACACGCTTATCCATCAGGCGCTTGCGGGATCAGAGCTGGTGATCCTAGACAAGCTCAAACACGCGATCTTCATCGAGGCGAGTGAGGTGGTTCTGCCCCATGTGCGACAGTTCTTGCTGGCGCAGGGTGGGTAAGGATTGGGCGCGGGGCGTAAGTCTGCGCCGCCCGCCCTTGGCTTTCCGGCCCGTCTGACGCAGAAGGGCGTCCGAACGGAGACAGCCATGACCCAACGCTTTGCTTTTGACATTCATGCCAAAGATGGCCGCGCGCGCACCGGGGTGATTTCAACCCCAAGGGGCGATATTCGCACGCCGGCCTTTATGCCGGTGGGCACGGCGGCCACTGTCAAAGCGATGATGCCAGAATCCGTGCGCGCCACGGGGGCGGATATTCTCTTGGGCAACACCTACCATCTGATGCTGCGCCCCACGGCGGAACGCATCGCCGCTTTGGGCGGGTTGCACCAGTTCATGAACTGGCAGCGCCCGATCCTGACCGATTCCGGCGGGTTTCAGGTGATGAGCCTGTCGGCTTTGCGCAAACTGACCGAAGAGGGCGTGCGCTTTTCATCGCATATCGACGGGTCAAAACATATGCTAACCCCCGAGCGCAGCATGGAGATCCAGCGCCTTTTGGGGTCTGACATTGTGATGTGCTTTGACGAATGCCCCGCCTTGCCCGCCACCGATGCGGCGGTGGCGCAATCGATGCGGATGTCGATGCGCTGGGCGGATCGCTCGCGCCAGGCCTTTGGCGACAGGCCGGGGCACGCGCTCTTTGGCATTCAACAAGGCGGCGTGAACCGTGATCTGCGCGGCGAAAGTGCCCAAGCCCTGCGGGCCATTGGTTTTGATGGCTATGCTGTGGGCGGCCTTGCCGTGGGCGAGGGGCAAGACGCCATGTTCGGTGTGCTAGACTATGCCCCCGATATGCTGCCCGAAGATAAGCCGCGCTATCTGATGGGCGTGGGCAAGCCTGATGACATTGTGGGGGCTGTGGAACGCGGCATTGATATGATGGATTGTGTGCTGCCCTCGCGCTCTGGCCGCACGGGGCAGGTTTGGACACGGCGCGGCCCGGTGGCGATCAAGAACGCCCGCCACCAAAACGACCCGCGCCCGATTGATGAGGATTGCACCTGCCCCTGCTGCCAAGGCTACAGCCGCGCCTATCTGCACCATGTGTTTAAGGCCGAAGAGATTATCTCCAGCATGCTTTTGACATGGCACAACCTGCATTATTTCCAAGAGTTGATGCAGGGCCTGCGGGGTGCCATTGCCGCGGGTAATTTGGCGGGCTTTGTGGCCCAGTTTCATGCCCAGCGCGCGCAAGGCGATATTGAACCCTTATAAGCCCCCAAGGCGCCGCACGCCTGTCTTTTTGCGCGCCCCGCTACCCAATCGGGCCCTTGCACCTTGCCCCCCATCGTCTCATGATCTTGAAAATGAGACGGGCAGGGATGGTTGACATGGCCCCTCGGCCACACCAGATAAAGTTGGCGAGCAGGGGAAGGCCCGAAGGTTGCCGACGATCGGGACACAGGCCTTCCTGCTAGAAAGGAACGAAGATGACGGACAAGTTGTCACCCAGTTACCCCGTGTTGCCGTTGCGCGACATTGTGGTGTTTCCCCATATGATTGTGCCCTTGTTTGTGGGCCGCGAAAAATCGGTCCGCGCCTTGGAAGAGGTCATGGCCGATGACAAGCAAATCTTGCTGTCCAGCCAGATTGACCCTTCGGTCGATGATCCGGCGATTGATGGCATCTACCGCGTGGGCGTTTTGGCCAATGTGCTGCAACTGCTGAAATTGCCCGATGGCACGGTGAAGGTGCTGGTCGAAGGCAAGGGCCGTGTGAAGATCACCGAATTTGTCGACAACCCCTCGTTCTTTGAGGCCCGTGTGTCGCGGTTGACCGAAGTTCCCGGCGATAAAGCCTCGTCCGAGGCTATGTTGCGGTCGGTGACGGATGAATTCGAACGCTATGCCAAAATCAAAAAGAACATCCCCGAAGAGGCGCTGCAAGCCGTGGCTGACACGACCGAACCGGCCCGTCTGGCTGATTTGGTCGCAGGGCATCTGGGTGCGGATGTCGCGCTGAAACAAGACATCTTGGAAACGCTGGACGTGGCCGAGCGGTTGGAAAAGATCTTCGGCCATATGCAGGGCGAAATGTCTGTCTTGCAGGTCGAGAAAAAGATCAAATCGCGGGTGAAAACCCAGATGGAAAAGACCCAGCGCGAATACTATTTGAATGAGCAGATGAAGGCCATTCAGAAGGAATTGGGCGACGGCGAGGAAGGCCAAAACGAGCTGGCCGAGCTGGAAGAGCGTATCTTCACGACCAAGTTCAGCAAAGAAGCCCGCGAAAAGGCGGAAGCCGAGTTCAAAAAGCTGAAATCCATGAGCCCGATGAGTGCGGAAGCCACCGTGGTGCGCAACTATCTGGATTGGCTGCTGTCGGTTCCATGGGGCGTCAAAAGCCGTGTGAAAAAAGACTTGATCGAGGCGCAAAAGGTGCTGGACCAAGACCATTACGGCTTGGACAAGGTCAAAGAGCGCATCGTGGAATATCTGGCGGTGCAAGCCCGTTCGGCCAAGCTTAAGGGACCGATCCTGTGCCTTGTTGGCCCACCGGGTGTGGGCAAGACCAGCCTTGGCCGCTCGGTTGCCAAGGCCACGGGGCGCGAGTTTATCCGCATCTCGTTGGGCGGTGTGCGCGACGAATCGGAAATTCGCGGCCATCGGCGCACTTATATCGGGTCGATGCCCGGTAAGATCATTCAGGCGCTGAAAAAGGCGAAAACCACCAACCCGCTGATCTTGCTTGATGAAATTGACAAGATGGGTCAGGACTTCCGCGGTGACCCAGCCTCAGCCATGCTAGAGGTGTTGGATCCGGAACAAAACGCCACCTTCACCGACCATTACATGGAGGTCGAATACGACCTGTCCAACGTGATGTTCATCACCACGGCCAATTCCTACAACATGCCCGGCCCGCTGCTTGACCGGATGGAGATCATTCCGCTGTCGGGTTACACCGAAGATGAAAAGCTGGAAATCGCCAAGGGCCATTTGCTGCCTAAGCAGGTCAAGGCCAATGGGCTCAAGCGCGGTGAATTTGCCGTGTCGGATGCCGCTTTGACCCATGTGATCCGCTACTACACACGCGAAGCCGGTGTGCGGAACTTGGAACGTGAGATTGCCAAACTGGGGCGCAAGGCGATCACGGATATTCTCAAAGCCAAAACCACGTCGGTCGATGTCGATGTGGCCAAGGTGGAAGAATATCTGGGCGTGCAGCGCTATCGCCATGGGCTGGCCGAAAAGGAAGATCAGGTGGGTGTTGTCACCGGATTGGCTTGGACGTCTGTGGGCGGTGAGATCTTGCAGATCGAAGCCCTGCGCCTGCCCGGCAAGGGCCGGATGAAGACCACCGGCAAGCTGGGCGATGTGATGAAGGAATCGATTGATGCAGCGGCCTCTTATGTCCGCTCGATCAGCCCCGAACTGGGGGTGAAGCCGCCCAAGTTTGAAACGATGGACATTCACGTGCACGTGCCCGAAGGGGCGACGCCCAAGGATGGCCCCTCGGCAGGCTTGGCGATGGTGACATCGATTGTGTCGGTGATCACCGGCATTGCGGTGCGCAAAGATGTGGCCATGACGGGTGAAGTGACCCTGCGCGGCAATGCTTTGCCCATTGGCGGCCTAAAAGAAAAGCTGCTGGCAGCGCTGCGGGCAGGGATGACGACGGTGTTTATCCCCGAAGAAAACGCCAAGGATCTGATCGACATTCCGGAAAATGTGAAACAGGGATTGAAGATCATCCCCGTGAGCCACGTGCGCGAAGTGCTGAAAATAGCCTTGGTGCGCGACCCCGTGCCGGTGGAATGGGACGAGGCGGCAGAAGAAGCCGCAGCCCTTGCCCGCCAAGCGCGGCGCGACGAAGTGGCCGCGCCAACGGCACATTGACAAAAAAGGCGCCCTGCAGGGCGCCTTTTGCTTCAGGCCATGATTTTTCGCAGAAAAATCGGGTTGGGCCAGTCGGTTTTTCTGCGAAAAATCTGTGCCCCTACGATCCACAAGCCGGCTTTTTTCAAGCCGTTCAGACCCGCCTCTGTCAAGAATCTGTCACTTTGGCCAAGGCTTCGCGCATCGGCCCCTTGCAGCTGATTTCGAACCCGACTAACAAGCCGTCATCGGGCGATTAGCTCAGCGGTAGAGCGCTTCGTTCACATCGAAGATGTCAGCGGTTCAAATCCGTTATCGCCCACCATTTTAGCCAAGCGCGCCCCCAAAAGGGCGCGCTTTGTGCGTTCAAAGGGGATTGCGTTGCGGGCAGACCTTGGCTAGACCGCAATCTGCGGGTTGTTAGCTCAGTTGGTAGAGCGTCTCGTTTACACCGAGAATGTCGGCGGTTCGAGCCCGTCACGACCCACCAATTCCCCCGCCCTGCCCTTTCGAACAGCTTCTGTGCAGTGCTGCGCTTTTGGCTTTGGCGCTTTGCGCCTATATAGGGCCAAAGACAGGAGCCCGAAGATGAGCTGGAACCCCGACCTTGATCGTTCAATTCCGCTGGGCAGTGCTGTGGATGCGATTGAAACGGTTATCATCCCGCGTGCTCGTGATCTGGGCGGGTTTGAAGTGCGCCGAGCCTTACCCTCGACCCAGCGGCAGATGGTGGGGCCGTTTATCTTTTTTGACCAAATGGGTCCGGCAGAGTTTCTGACAGGGCAGGGCATCGATGTGCGCCCGCATCCCCATATTGGCTTGGCCACGGTGACCTATCTTCTGAAAGGCCATATCCATCACCGCGACTCATTGGGGACAGATGCCTGGATTGATCCGGGTTCGGTCAACCTGATGGTGGCAGGGCAGGGGATCACCCATTCCGAACGGATGGACGGCCCCGCCCGCCAAGCGCCGCAAAGCCTGTTTGGCTTGCAAACTTGGCTGGCCCTGCCGCTAGACCGCGAAGATGACGCGCCAGCCTTTGTTCATGTGCCCGAAGCTGACCTGCCCGTGCTTCAGGCCGAAGGCAAGCACGTGCGCTTGATCTTGGGCAACGCTTGGGGCGTTCAAGGGGCCCGCGCCCCGTCAGAGGCGCTTTACGCCGATGCCACCTTGGCTGCGGGGGCTGTGTTGCCCTTGCCCGATACCCACGAAGATCGCGGCGTTTATATCTTGCAGGGTGAGGTTTCGGTGGGCGGGTTGACCCACCGTGCGGGGGAGATGCTGGTCTTTCGCCCGGGCGACAGGCTTGGCGTTACAGCGGGCCCACAAGGCGCGCGCCTGATGGTGTTGGGCGGGGCTACGATGGAAGGGCCGCGCCATATTTGGTGGAACTTTGTGGCCTCTTCCAAAGAACGGATCGAGGCTGCCAAAGAAGCCTGGCGCGCTGGCGATTGGCAGCATGGCCGCTTTCAACTGCCGCCCGGTGACAGTGCTGAATTCATCCCCGCGCCTGACCGCTAAGCTTGCCCGTGCAAGGACGGGTCAGGAAAGGGGCCTTGGGCCAGAATTTTGGCCATGGACGCTTGACGCCGCTGTCATGCTTCCGTAATACCCCGACACGTTCGGGCGGGCCCGGATGGCTTTGCGGTGGTAGCTCAGTTGGTTAGAGTACCGGCCTGTCACGCCGGGGGTCGCGGGTTCGAGCCCCGTCCACCGCGCCATTTGCCCCAAATGAAAACGCCCTCCGGCAACGGGGGGCGTTTCGTTTTTTCCCTAAAGGGTCATGCGGTAGCGGATATGACCATCGGCCAGCACAAAGCTGTCATAAAGCTTGCGCGCCGCTGCGTTGCCGACATCGGTGTGCCAATACAGCCTGTGCCAGCCCCGTGCGCGGGCCAGCGTTTGCAGATCGGCAATCAGCGCGCGGCCTAGCCCTTGGCCACGCGCTTCTGGTGCGACGAACAGATCCTCAAGATAGCAATCCTCGCCCATCACCCAGCTGGATGGGTGGTGGTGGTGCATGGCAAAGCCCAAAACCACGCCACCCACCTCGGCCACGCGCAGGCCCATGGGGCTGGCAGGGTCCATCAGGCGGGCCCAAGTGTGGGCGGTGATGGCAGGGGCAAGCGGGTGCTGGTAATAGTCCAGATAGCCTTGCCACAGGCCTTCCCACGCTGCCCTGTCGCCCGCGACAGCATCGCGGATCATGCCAGCTTCTCCAACACCCGCGCCCAAGAGCGGATGCCTTTGTGAAAGCTGGTGATGTCATATTTCTCATTGGGAGAATGGATTTGGTCGTCATCCTTGGCAAAGCCCATCAGGATCGCATCCATGCCGAGATAGGTCTTGAAATACCCCGCCACGGGAATCGACCCCCCTGCGCCGACAAAGGCCGCAGCAATCCCCCATTCCTCGGTCAAGGCTTGGCGGGCGGCGGCAAAGGCGGGATGGGTGATTTGCATGACGGAAGCGGGCGAGTTGCCGTGGCCTTTCCATTCTACCGTGCAATCGGCGGGCAGTTGCGCTTCTACCCAAGCGCGAAAGGCTTGGCGCAGCGCATGGGGGTCTTGGTCACCCACAAGGCGGAAGCTGACCTTGGCGTGCGCCTCGGCGGGAAGGACGGTTTTGAAGCCGTCGCCGGTATAGCCGCCCCAGATGCCGTTCACCTCGGCGGTTGGGCGCGACCAAAGCTTTTCCAAAGGTGTGCGGTCTTGCTCGCCCGCAGGCACCGATAGGCCCACATCGCCCAAGAAACGCGCATGATCGAACGACAGGTTCTGCCACTGCGACCGCAGATCATCGGACAATTCGCCCACCCCGTCATAAAATCCGGGTACGGTGACATGGCCTTCGGCGTCATGCAGGCGCGAGAGGATGCGCGTTAGAATATGGATCGGGTTTTGCGCCAACCCGCCATACATGCCCGAATGCAAATCACGGTTGGCGGCGTGGATCGTCAACTCTTCGCCCAAGAGCCCGCGCAGCATGGTGGTGACAGCCGGCGTGCGGCCTTCAAACATCCCCGTGTCGCAGATCAGCGCCACATCGGCGCTCAGTTCGGTTGCATTGGCTTTCAGGAAAGGGATCAGGGAGGGCGAGCCTGATTCCTCCTCGCCCTCCAAAAAGATCGTAAGCTTGCCGGGCAGCGTGCCATGCACGGACTTCCACGCGCGGCAAGCTTCGATAAAGGTCATCAGCTGGCCCTTATCATCCGACGTGCCCCGCCCGCGCAGCACTTGACCCTTGGGGGTTTCTTCGATCGCTGGATCAAAAGGATCGCGCGTCCAAAGAGCCAAAGGGTCCACCGGCTGCACATCGTAATGCCCATAAAACAGCAGATGCGTCCCGCTGCCAGTTCCGCCATGTGCCACCACCATCGGATGGCCGGGCGTTGGGCGCGCGCTGGCTGCAAAGCCAAGTTCGCCCAAATCGCGCACCAGCCAATCGGCCGCACGGGCGCAATCGGCCTTATAGGCCGGATCAGTGGAAATCGACGGGATCCGCAGCAGGTCAATCAAGCGATCCAGCGCTTTCGGCAGGTCGCTGTCGATACGGGCCAAAACGGCGTCAAGGATGGAGGGCGTGGGCATGTCAATCTCTGCTTTGCATAAGGGCTGAGCCAACCCTAACAGGCGCACAGGGACTGTCCAGCCGCCGATTTTCGCGCTAAAGACGGACACGGTAGACATGAGAGAGGCAGACAGAATGCACAAGGTGTTGGGATGGGGATTGGCCGCTGCGCTGACAGGCGGAATGGCTTTGGCCGAGGATGTGCAGGTCGAGGTTAGCATCTTGGACGCCAGCCAAGTGACCTTGCATCTTTACCCCTTTCTAAAGGCAGAAGAGCTGGCAACCCTGCGCCTTGTCGCCACCAACCGCGACGCGTTGAGCGTGTTTGTACCCTCAAAAGACGCCAGCCATTTCGCGGCCCTTGCCTTGGCCCCGGCTGACGGCTTTTTGCAAGACGGCGCTCCCGCAGCGACAGCCGTGGCCCTTAGCGATTTTCCTGATGCCCAAGCCGCCAATACCGCTGCCCTTGCCGCTTGTGACGCCCAGCGCGACCCCAGCACCGAGGCTTGTGTTGTCGTGCTAGAGGTCGGCCCCGCCCCTTAATCTGCGGGTCGTAATGGTTGAAAAGTGCGCACACGCTCTGGGAGAGTGCTGCACTTTTTGGCTTATGCGCTGGTTGTAATGAAAATGCGTTCAACGCTCTGCGCGGGTGGGCGCTTATTGAAAACTTTACCTGCAAAACGCCTTGCCATGTGCTAAGGTTTACGAAATACGACGGCAAACGAGTCGCCCATAAGGGGCACATAAGATTTGCTCTGGGGCAGAGATGGGACAAGACGAATGATCGGGCGGAAAATCCGCACACCGATGGTAGAAGTGGACAAGCCAAAGGGCTTTGACGACTTTGAATTGCGCCTTGGCGATATGATGCGCGGCGAGCGCGCAACCATGGGCAAATCTTTGCTGGATGTGCAGCGTGAGTTGAAGATCAAAGCCAGCTATATCGCCGCCATCGAAAATGCGGATGCCTCGGCCTTCGAATCGCCGGGTTTCGTTGCGGGTTATGTGCGGTCTTATGCGCGCTACTTGGGCATGGAACCCGACGATGTTTTTGCCCATTTCTGCCGTGAGGCAAAGTTTGAAGTGGCTCATGGCATGTCGGCGGCGGCCTCAGGGCAGATGATCAAGGCGGCGCGCAACCGCGTGCCCATCGAAAAGCACGACCCGTTTGTGCATTCCAGCTTTGTGCCGCAAGCAGCTGGCCTGTTTTCCAAGGTGGAAGCGGGGGCCATCGGCTCTTTTGCGGTGCTGATCGCTTTGGTCGCAGCTTTGGGCTACGGCGGCTGGTCGCTGCTGCAAGAAGTGCAGCGCGTGCAACTTGCGCCGGTCAATGAGGCCCCGGTTGTGGTGGCCGAAATTGCGCCCTTGGGCGATGTGGCTGCTGATGCGCCTTTGGCCCTGTCGGCCCAGATTTCGGGGCAGGCGGGGGATGCAACGGCCCCAGTTAGCAACGCTGCCGCCGATAGGCTTTACAGCCCGCAGGCCCTGAGCGTGCCGGTGATGACCCCGCGTGATGGACCAATTGCAGCCATCAATCCTGACGCGGCGGTTATGCCGGCCCAATCTGCGGTGGATCAAGCCGTGGCACAGGCGGTAACGGCGGAACCTGACGTGCAGGTCGTGGCCGATGCTGCCCCGAGCGTGGAAATTTTGGCCGTCCGCCCCGCTTGGGTGCGCGTCTCGGCGGCCGATGGCACGGTGCTCTTTGAAAAGGTGCTGGATGCTGGCGAACGCTACAGGGTACCGGCCTTGGCGCAAGCCCCGTTGCTGCGTGCGGGCAATTCGGCTTCGGTCTATTTCTCGGTCAATGGGAAAACCTATGGCCCCGCCTCGCCCGGATCGCAGGTGGTTAAGAACCTATCGCTGGCCGTGGATGATGTGACCGCAACCTTCCAACTGGCCGATCTGTCCGGCGATGCCGATCTGGCGCATTTTGTCGACGTGGCAGAGGCAGCGCAGGTCAAAGCCCCCGCTGACACCGCCGCCACCGCGCCGCAAAACTAACTTTTTCACCGCAGTCTGATTGCAGCCGCGCATTTCAGCGCCTATCGTGCTTGTACAAAGCATGAGGCCCGCATGACACACAATCCGATCCGTCCGTGGCGCAACATAGACCGCCGTGTCAGCCGCCAAATCCGCGTGGGCCGTGTTCTGGTCGGCGGCGATGCCCCGATTTCGGTGCAGACCATGACGAACACGATCACCTCTGATGTGAAGGCCACTTTAGAGCAGGTTCAACGCTGTGCCATAGCCGGCGCCGACATTGTGCGCATCTCGACGCCGGATGAAGATGCCACCCGTGCCTTAAAGGCCATTGTGGCCGAAAGCCCTGTGCCCATCGTGGCCGACATTCATTTCCACTACAAACGCGCCATTGAAGCCGCCGTTGCAGGCGCTGCCTGCCTGCGCATCAACCCCGGCAATATCGGCGATGCCAAGCGCGTCGCCGAGGTGGTGAAAGCCGCCAAGGATTATGGCTGTTCCATCCGCATCGGGGTGAATGCAGGGTCTTTGGAAAAGCATCTGTTGGATAAATACGGCGAGCCTTGCCCCGATGCCATGGTTGAAAGCGGGATGGATCACATCAAGCTGTTGCAAGACAACGACTTTCACGAATTCAAGATCTCGGTCAAAGCCTCGGATGTCTTCATGGCGGCGGCGGCCTATCAGCAACTGGCGTCGGTCACCGATGCGCCCATCCATCTGGGCATCACGGAAGCGGGGGGGCTGACCTCTGGCACGGTAAAGTCGGCCATTGGTCTGGGCAACCTGCTTTGGTCGGGCATTGGGGACACGATCCGCGTCAGCCTATCGGCCGATCCGGTGGAAGAGGTGAAGGTGGGGTTTGAAATCCTCAAAAGCCTTGGTCTGCGCCATCGTGGTGTGACGATCATCTCTTGCCCATCCTGCGCGCGGCAAGGGTTTGACGTGATCAAGACCGTCTCGGCGCTGGAGGACCGACTGGCGCATATCACCACCTCGCTGAGCCTCTCGATCATCGGTTGCGTGGTGAACGGCCCCGGAGAGGCGCTGATGACTGACATCGGCTTTACCGGCGGGGGGGCGGGCAAAGGCATGGTTTATCTTGCGGGCAAGCAAGACCATACTTTGGGCAATGACAAAATGATCGATCACATTGTGGATTTGGTCGAACAAAAAGCCGCTGAACTGGAAGCGGCCAAGGCCGACTGACGGCGGCTTTTTCGCCGAAGACTTAGACGCGCCTCGGGGCTTTGCCCTTGTCGTTCGGCCCGCAGCACCCTTGAGCCTTAGCCTGCGCGTTCTTGGTCGACGATTTTTTGCATATCCGCTTCGGGCAGATAGCCGCGCAGCAAGGTGCCGTTGATCACAAAGGTCGGTGTGCCCGTGATGTTCAAAGCCCCGGCCAGATCATGGTTGGCTTGGATCACGGCCATCACCTCGGCACTTTCCATCATGGTTGCCACTTCGGCCCCGTCAAAGCCCAAGTCTGCGGCCAAACGGCCCAAAGTTTCGGCATCAGGCGATCCGCGCAGGTCGATCAGCGCGTCATGCGCCGCCTTATAGGCATCATCGCCATGCAGCATTCGCATCGCGATGGCGAATTTGGACGAGATCAGCGAATCGTCGCCCAAGATCGGAAATTCTTTGACAACAAAGCGAATGTCGCCATCGGCCTTTATCAAATCTTCGACTTCGGCATAGGCTTTGCGGCAATAGCCGCAGCGATAGTCCATGAACTCGACGATGGTGACCGACCCGTCTGGATTGCCGCCAACCCAACTGGCCGGATCCTTGAAAATAGCTGCCGAATTGGTTTGCAGCATATCAACATCCGCCTGCTGATCGGCGCGCGCCTTGCGGTCTTGCAAAATCTGCATCGCCTCGACGATCACCTCGGGATTATCCAACAGATATTGCCGCACTTCGCCGTGGAAGGCGTCTTTTTCTGCGGGATTCATCTCGCCCAAGCCTCCGGCAAGGGCGGTCAGGGGGAACAGGCAAAGCGACAGGACGAAAGCGAAGCGGCGCATGGGAAGCCTTTGATCAGTGCAGCGCAAAGCAGGCGCCGCAATACTATGGCCCCCAAGATGCGGCAGGACCGGTCCAAGCGCAATCCCTGTTGGGCCGTCGCAATAGGCGGGATTGCACCGGCTTTTGCGCCCCGTGACGGCAAGTTTTTTGACCTATGGCGCCGCTTGCCTGTATAGAGGCGCTTCATACAGGGGTGCGCTGTGCTGCGTTTTGTTCTGTCGTTCTTCGGGGCTATCTTTTCAACGGTCACTTTGGGGCTGTTGTTCGCAGCCTTGACAGTAGGCGGCATTTTCTCGATCTATGGCCGCGATCTGCCCAGCCATGAAAGCTTGGCCCAATATGCCCCGCCGACGATCAGCCGGATCTATTCGGCTGAGGGCAAGTTGATGGACGAATTTGCCACCGAGCGCCGCCTGTTTGTGCCGATTGGTGACATTCCTGTGCTGGTTAAAGACGCCTTTATCTCGGCCGAGGATAAGCACTTTTACACCCATGTGGGCTATGATGTGCAAGGCATGATGGCCGCCGCCTACGAGGCCATCAAGACGCGCGGCCAAGTCAAACGCGGTGCGTCCACCATCACCCAGCAGGTCACCAAGAACTTCCTGCTGTCAGGCGACAAGACTGTGGCACGCAAGATTAAGGAAATCATTCTAGCGACTCGGCTGGAACAGACCCTGTCCAAGGACCGCATTCTGGAACTGTATCTTAACGAGATTTTCTTGGGCCAAAACTCTTACGGTGTGGCCGCTGCAGCCCAAACCTATTTCAACAAAACGCTCGAGGAACTTACCCCTGCCGAAGCCGCAACCCTTGCCTCTTTCCCAAAAGCCCCGTCCGAATTTCACCCCGTGCGCGCCAAGGAGCGTTTGCTGGAACGGCGCAATTATGTGCTGAATGAAATGGTGCAGAACGGCTACCTTGACGCCGCCTTGGGCCAATCTGCCACAGACGAGCCTTTGCGCACCGTGCAGGGCGGCGATATCCCCACCTTCCGCACCGATATGCCGCCGCGCGATTACTTTACCGATGAAATCCGCCGCCAATTGTCAGGCACCTTTGGCGAGAACGAGTTCTTCTCTGGCGGTCTGTCGATCCGCGCCACCGAAGACCCGCAGTTGCAGAAAATCGCCGCCAAAGCCCTGCGCGAGGGGCTTGAAAAATACGACCGCGATCAGGGCGTTTGGCGCGGCACGGGCAAGACCTTGCCGCCAGATCAGTTGACCCCCGACGCATGGCGCGTGGCCTTATCGGATGTGGCGGGCCTGCCTCGCGATGTCGAAGGCTGGCGCGCCGCAGTGGTGCTGTCGGTGGCCGAGGCGAGTGCGACTGTTGGCATCGAAGGCGAAGAGGTCCCCGCTGAAATTCCCGCCAAGGATGTCACCTGGGCCAAGAAGCGCTTGGCAGATGGCACTTTGGGCCGCAAGGCCAAGGTGCCTGCCGATTTGGTTGCCGTGGGCGATGTGGTCATGGTGCGCGCCCTGCTGGCCGACGATGGCAGTTTTGACCGCTGGTCGCTGCGCCAAGTGCCCGAGGTGCAGGGCGGCTTTATGGCGATGGATGTGAACACGGGCCGGGTTATGGCGATGCAGGGCGGCTTTTCCTATCAGGATTCGGTCTTTAATCGCGCCACCCAAGCGGCGCGCCAACCGGGGTCCTCGTTCAAACCCTTCGTCTATGCCGCAGCGTTGGATTCGCGCTTTACCCCTGCCACGATGGTGGTTGATGCCCCCATTATGGTGAACACGCCGCAGGGTCTGTGGACGCCCAAAAACAGCCATGACAAGTTCTTTGGCCCCGCCCCCCTGCGCACGGGGATCGAGCAAAGCCGCAATCTCATGACGATCCGCATCGCCAAAGAAGTGGGGATGGACACGATCGCGGGCTATGCCGAACGCTTTGGAGTTTATGACCAGATGCAACCCTTGCTCGCCAATTCCTTGGGCGCGCAGGAAAGCACTTTGTTCAAGATGGTGGCCTCTTATGCCATGTTCGCCAATGGGGGAGAGCGGGTTGAACCCACCTTGGTTGACCGCGTGCAAGACCGCTATGGTGCGACGATCTATCGCCACGATGCGCGCACCTGTGTTGACTGTGGCATGGACAACCTGCCGCAGGGCGCGGGCCTGACCATCACCACCAACCGCGAGCGCGTGATGAACGCCATAACCGCCTATCAGCTGACCTCGATGATGGAAGGCGTGATCCAGCGTGGCACGGCGACCAATGTGCAATTGCCCGTTCCCGTGGCCGGAAAAACGGGCACGACAAACGAGGCAAAGGATGTCTGGTTCATAGGCTTTACTTCGAACGTCGTGGCGGGGTGCTACATGGGCTATGACAACCCGCGCGGTCTTGGGCCCAAGGCCTTTGGCGGCACGCTGTGCGTTCCGGTGTTTCAGGCCTTTATGGAAGAGGCGGTGAAACGCTATGGCGGAACCGCGTTCAAACTGCCGCCCGGCGGGCATTTCGTTAACATCGATCGTTACACCGGCGAACAACTGCCCGATGACGCCACAGGCCCCAATGTGCAGGCCGAATATTTCCGCGATGGCGAAGAATTGGTCTTTGGCGCAGGGGCCACGGTGGATGGCGGCTTTGCCATGGGCCAAGACCTGCCGGTCTTTGCCCCCGGCGAGACGTCAGAGTTGGCGCAGCAAGACCCAGTTGACCTCGCAGCGGAACCCCAGGCGCCTGCCACGCCCGCCCCCCCCGCCGATGGGGCCGAGGAAAAGGCCAAGTTCGGCAGCGTCAGTTCCGGCGGGCTTTATTAACCGCGCAAGCAAAAGGCCATGACGCCGCTTGCCCCGCCCGCCGTCTATCGCTAAATCCGGCGCTAAATCCGGCGCAACGCCGTAACCCAAAAGGTCCTTCATGCGCTCTGAAACCCAAAATCATGTCGATGCGATCAAAAAGTCGCTGACGCTCTTGGGGCAACGGATGGATATTGAAACCGCCCCGCATCGGCTGGAAGAGTTCAACGCGCTGATCGAAAACCCCGATCTGTGGAACGACCCCGCCAAGGCGCAAAAGCTGATGCGCGAGCGGCAGGGGTTGATCGAGGCGCAATCTACCTATGATCTTATCTCCTCTGGCTTGCGCGACAATGTCGAGTTGATCGAGATGGGCGAGGCAGAAGCCGATGCCGAGATTGTGGCCGAAGCGGAAGCGGCCCTTAAATCCCTCACCGAACTTGCCGCTCAAAAAGAGCTTGAGGCGCTGTTGGACGGCGAAGCCGATGGCAACGACACGTTCCTAGAGATCAACGCAGGCGCTGGCGGCACCGAAAGCTGCGACTGGGCCTCGATCTTGTCGCGGATGTATGTGCGTTGGGCCGAGAAAAAGGGCTACACCGTTGAGATGCAGTCTGAAACGGCTGGGGAAGAGGCGGGGATACGTTCGGTCGGCTATAAGATCAGCGGCAAGAACGCTTACGGCTGGCTGAAATCGGAAGCCGGCGTGCACCGTTTGGTGCGTATCAGCCCGTTTGATTCGGCAGCGCGGCGGCACACGTCCTTTAGCTCGGTCTGGGTCTATCCCGTGGTGGATGACAATATCGAGATCGAGGTGCAGGATAAAGACATCCGCATTGATACCTACCGCTCGTCGGGCGCGGGTGGACAGCACGTCAACAAGACCGACTCGGCCGTGCGGATCACCCACTTTCCCAGCGGCATCGTGGTGACCTCGTCCCTGAAATCGCAACACCAGAACCGCGACATCGCCATGCAGGCTTTGAAATCGCGCCTGTATCAGCAGGAATTGGATAAGCGCAACGCCGCCATCCTAGAAGCGCATGAAAGCAAGGGCGAGGCGGGCTGGGGCAACCAGATCCGCTCCTATGTTTTGCAGCCCTATCAGATGGTCAAAGACCTGCGCACGGGCGTGGAAACCAGCGATACCCAAGGCGTGCTGGATGGCGATTTGGACAAGTTCATGGCCGCGACCTTGGCCAAGGATGTGTCGGGCAAAAGCCGCGCTGATGCGATGGGCGAAGACTAAACCCGCCGGATCAGGCCAAATGCCGATACCGCCGCTGCGGCCAAGGCCAGCACCGCACAGGTGGCCGCAATATGGGCAAAGGCCAGACTGCTGGCTGCATCATGGGACGCAGACGCTTGGGCCAGCCCAAAGCCCGGCATATCGGCGCTGACAGGCCCATAAGACCAAAGCGCAATACGCCCCATCAGCGCCACGGCGATCAACCCCGCCGCCCGCGCTGTGGCATTGTTGATGCCAGAGGCCGCCCCTTGGTCACTCTCTGGGGCTGCGGCCATCACGCAAGCGGTCAGCGGCCCCACCACCAAAGCCAGTCCAAGACCCGTCAGCAGGCAAAACGGCGCTGTCAGATGCCAGAAATCTTGGGCAGGGGCAAAGTGGGCGATCAGCCCATAGGCCAAGGCCACCATTAGGCTACCAAGCGTCAAGGGCCAGCCAAAGCCAATCCTTTCGGCCAAGCGCCCCGCGCGGCCTGAGAGAAGGGCAATGCAGATTGAAATTGGCAAGAACGCCGCCGTCACCCCCAAGGGCGTGATGTGCCAAACGGAAATCGCGGTCATTGGCAGATAGAAACTCACCCCGTTCAGCCCGATATAGAGCAGCAGCGTTGCCAAGTTGACGGCGCTGAATTGGCGGTTGGCAAACAGGTCTAGCCTGATCATTGGGGCTTTCAGACGGGATTCGACCCACAGAAAGGCCACTGCGGCAGCTATCGCCAGCAGTCCTGCGGGCAAGGCCAAAGCCTCGCCCTCGGTCAAGGCGACGGCCATGGCGCCCAAACACAGGGTTGCCAGCACTGCGCCCCAGATATCCACCTTTGTGCCCGGTCGGCCCTGATCGGGAATGGCATGGCGCGCCAAAAGCCACAGTGCGCCTGCGCCAAGGGGCAGGTTCATGGCAAAGATCACCCGCCACACGCCCTCTCCGCCCAAGGTCAGCACCAAGCCGCCCAAGATCGGCCCCGCTGCCGTGGTGGCGGTAGAGGCCGCAGCCCAAAGCCCCAGCGCGCGGCCCCGATCAGCGCGGTCATAAGCACGCGAGACAAGGGTCATCGACCCCGGCACCATAAAGGCCGCTCCCACCCCTTGCAGCACCCGTGCGGCAATCATTAATGGCATCGAGGGCGCTATGGCACACAGCAGTGACGCCGCCATAAAGGCCACGATCCCGCCTTGAAACACCCTAACCACGCCAAAGCGGTCAGACATGGCCCCGCCCACCAGCACCAACGCTGTGACTGCCAGCAAATACCCCGCCTGCACCCATTGCGCCGTGGCAAGCGTGCCGCCCAGACTGGCGCGGATGGCGGGCAAGGCTATGGCCGTCACAGACGAATCAATAAACCCCATGGCCGAAGCCATGACAGCGGCCGCCAACAAATAGACGGGTTTGCCACGCAAAAGAGAAGGGGGGGATGTCATAAAGCCAAGGTGGCCCGTCACAGGCCAAGCGTCTAGACGTTTCGCGACCTTGCCGTGGCGACTTTTGCTGCGGTGGGCACCGGTTTTCCGATGCCCAGCCCAGACCTATCTTTAGGCGATTTCGCCGTCTGCATCCGCACCCGGTGCGGGCAGGGCCGTACGGCCTGCCGACAGCGGGTCATCCTGCCGCTGCACCGAGCCTTCAAAATGCGCGCCGGCTTCGATGGCGATGGTTTTGTGGATGATATCCCCTTCGACCCGCGCGGTCGAGGTGAGGCGCACTTTCAATCCACGCACCCGCCCAATGACACGGCCATTGACGACAATGTCATCGGCCACAATCTCGCCCCGAATGGTGGCGGTTTCCCCCACAATCAGCATATGGGCGCGGATATCGCCTTCCACCGTGCCTTCGACCTGAATGTCGCCGGCGGTTTTCAGGTTGCCCACAACCGTCAGATCAGACGACAGGATGGACGTGCCCGCTTTGCCCTTGGGGGCCAAAGGCGTGTAGTCCATCAAAGGTTTGATCAGCGGCGTTTCCGGCGCTTTGGTTTTTTCGGTATCACCCGGCTTGGAGCCGGTTTCGTTGATGCGGCTTTTAGAAAACATCTCTCGCTGCCTTTATAAAGGTCATCGGGTTCACCGGCTTTCCGCTTAAGCGAACCTCGTAGTGAAGGTGTGTGCCAGTAGATCGGCCTGAATTGCCCATATCACCGATTTTTTCGCCACGCGATATCTTTTGACCAACCTTGACGTCAATCTGCGATAAGTGGCCGTAGCGGGTTTCGATGCCAAAGATATGGCGGATCTTAATCAGGCGGCCATAGCCCCCTTCCCAACCGGCATAGATCACCGTGCCGTCGGCTGTTGCAAAAATCGATGTGCCGTAATCGCCCGCCAAATCTTGCCCCTCGTGCATGCGGGCCGATCCGTTGATTGGGTCGTTGCGCCCGCCAAACCCTGAGGTCAGGCGAAAACGCGATTGCAAGGGCATGCCCAAGGGCACCTTAAAGGCCGCGATACGGTACAGGTTCAGCGTGTCTAGGTCTTGCAAGATGGCGTTGATGCGCGGCTCATCAGGGCTGTTGGGCAGGCCCATGGACGAAAACGAAATGGGCGCAAGCGGCCCCCCTTGGCCCGAATAGCCTGATCTGACTGCAGCAATCAGATCATCTGGGTTTAGGCCTACCGAGGTGAACATTTTGTTCAAAGGCTCGACCGAGATGGTCAGCGCGTCTTCCAGCTTGCCAAAGATGATGGCGTTGCGCGATTCCAGCTGTTGCTTTTGCAGAGCAACGGCGGCGGTTTTGGCCTCTTCGGCCGTCACACGGGCGGCTTCGGCGTCGCGGTCTTTGGCGGTTTCGGTTAGGGCATTGGCCATCAGGGCCAAGGTCGTCGCAACATCCTGCGCCCTTTCCGCTTCGGTCGGGGCGGCGCCTGCCTGCTCTGTGCGCGCGGCCTTGGCCTCGGCGATCATGGCGCGGGCTTCATCGCGCTCATGGATGGTGCGGCGCAGGGTGGATTGGATCACGTCAATTCCCGTCTCCAGCTCGCGCAGGCGGGTTTCAGAGGCCAAAAGCCGCTCTTGCATCGCCGAAACTTGCTTGAGCGCCAGATTGAACCGCTCTTGCGCGCCAGCCGCCTCGGCCACGCGAAGGTCGCGGTCGGTCGACAGATCGTTGAGGCGTTGTTCAAACAGGCCGGTTTGGCGCTGGATCTGGTCGCGCGATGAACCGGCATTGATGAAATCCATCAGCAAGATGGCCGAAGCCAGCAAGAACCATCCCACCGCCAGTCCGCCCACGGCTAGGCTGATGGCTTGGGTCAGCGGGCGCAGGCGCACAAAGCGGGTGGTGGCATCTGATTTCAGGAACAGGCGTTGTTCGGGCAGCCACGGCTCTAAAGCGGTTTCGATCCGGTGGGACAACCTAAGAAGCATGGCATGGCTCCGTTCTGGAACAGGGGCGAAAGCGCAGCCCAGAACGGGCATCTGTCTTGAGTAGACAGCGCGCCCCAGTCCTTCAACCGCTTTGACGCCACGGCCCCCAGCCCTTGCGGGAATCCGCCGTCAAGCGGCAAATGGGTTGTCAGCGGCGGCGTCCACATCTTGGGTCAGGGGCCAATAAAAATCGGGGGGCAATCCCGCTTCGGCGCGTTTTTCTTCGTTGAAGGGCGGCTTCAACACCCCGTGGAAATAGCGCCGGACAAGGGCGTGAAAGGCCTCTTTGGGGTCAAGCCCATCGCGCCCACAAAGCCAGTTGAACCATTTCGATCCATAGGCCACATGGGCCACTTCTTCGGCGTAAATCACCTGCAAGGCTGCAAGGGCCTGCGCATTGCCAGCCTTTTCAAACAGCGCGATCATCCCGGGCGTCACATCCAAGCCGCGCGCTTCCAGCACCATGGGCACCACGGCCAATCGGCCCAAAAAATCCTCAGCCGTATCCTCGGCGGCGCGCCACATTCCGGCATGGGCGGGCATGGCGCCATAAAAAGAGTCCATGCTTTCAAGGCAGTCGCAGAGCAAGTTAAAGTGCTTGGCTTCGTCGTCAGCGGCTTTGACCCAGTCGTCGAAATAGCCAAGCGGCACGGGCACATGGGCAAAGCGGGCGATGATATCCCAATGCAGATCGACAGCATTCAGTTCGATATGCGCAATGGCATGCAGCATGGCGATGCGGCCCAAGGCGCTGGTGGGCCTGCGGCGCGGCACATCGCGGGGCGAGAGCAGGTCAGGCTTTTCGGGCCGTGCGGGTTGCAGGGGCGGTTGGGCGTGGCCGATCGCCAAGGGTTGGCCTGCCGCGCGGGCCGCAAACCATGTGGCTGCGTGTTTGCGCCCAAGGGCGGTCTTGGCGCGGCCATCGGCGGTGGTCAGCACCTCGACGGCCATTTGCGACAGCGTTTGGGACATCGGTTCTCTTTCTGGGCACCCTTAGCCCTTCAGGTGGGCCAAAACCTCGGCCGCATGGCCTTTGACCTTATCGACCTTCCAGATATGCGCGATTTTGCCCGCGCCGTCGATCAAGAAGGTTGATCGCAGCACCCCCTGCACCAGTTTGCCAAAGAACAGCTTTTCGCCAAAAGCCCCCCAGCTTTCCATCATCTGGGTGTCTTTGGCCGACAGCAGCGGCATGTTGATGCCCATTTTGGCGATAAACTTATCATGCTTGGCCACGCTGTCTTTCGACAGGCCCAAAACCACAACCCCCAAGGCTGCAAATTCGGGCAGAAGGGCGTTGAAATCCATCACCTGATTGGTGCAAGAGGGCGTGCCATCGGCGCCATAAGCGAACAGCACCACAGGCTTAGGGCGCAGGGTAGACAGGGTCACAAGCGCGCCACCGTCACGGGGCAGGGTGAAATCTGGGGCCATTTGGCCGAGGGCGATGTCAGACGTCATGGGCGGCTCCTTGCCTTTTGGGGTATTATCTCTTGGGCATCTAGTTGCCTTTCGGCAAAGATAAAGGCAACGGCTGTGCAAGGGTTAGATGAGGCAGGCATGACAAGCGCAGGGCAGGGCGATGGGGCGGGGCAAGAACCCCTAGCCCCCGTGACAGACCCGGCGCAGGCCGTGCCTGCGCCCCGCAAACGCTTTGCCCTGCGCAAGCGCCCCAATCCCCCGCGCCGTCATGGCAGCGGGCTTTGGGGGCGGTTGATTTTTCTGGCCGTTGTCTTTGGCCTTACCGCGCTGACCTTGCAGCTTTTGGGCCGCACCTTGCCCATGCCCGTCTGGGTCGTGGCCGAGGTCGAGGCGCGGCTGAACCGCAGTTTGGCCGATGGGTTGCCCGGCAGCGCCCTGTCTTTGGGCGGGATTGAGCTGACAGTGGGCGAGGATTGGGTGCCCCATATAGTGCTGGACGATCTGCGCTTGTTGCAAGCGGGGGGCCAAACACTTTTGGCCTTGCCCGAAACCTTTTTGAACCTTGATCCTTCTGGCCTTCCCCAAGGCCAGTTGCGTGCCAAAAGCCTGCGGATCGTGGGGGCGCATATTGACCTGCGCCGCGATGGCCAAGGCAATCTTCTTATGGCCTTGGGCAGCGGTGCGGGGCCACAGATTGACAACCTCGCCACGGTCTTTGCCAGCCTTGACCGCGCCTTTGCGCTGCCCGCTTTGGCGCACCTGACCCAAGTGCAGATCGAAGGCTTAAGCCTGACCCTGACCGACCAACGCACAGGCCGCATTTGGCAAGTGGGCGACGGGCTTGTGACGCTTGACAACCGCGAGGCCGAGATTGCCGCGCAAATGAGCCTCTCTTTGGTCGCAGGCGGCACGGCCACCACCCGCGCTTTGCTTACCGCGGTGGCCGCCAAAGGGGCGGGATCGGCCCGTGTGTCGGTGCAGGTCGAAAATGTTGCGGCCAAGGATTTGGCGGCGCAAACGCCCGTTCTTGGATGGCTTGGCGTGCTGGATGCCCCGATTTCGGGGCGGCTTGCGGCAACGCTGGATCGTCAAGGCGTCTCGGCGGTTGAGGGGCGGTTGGATATTGGTGCAGGCGCCTTGCAGCCCGCCCCCAACGCCACACCGATAGCCTTTGATCGCGCCAGTCTTGGGTTGGGCTATGACCCATCGGCGGGTCGCATTGTGCTAAGCGATCTGTCGGTGCAAAGCCGCACCCTGCGGGTCGCGACCAAGGGCCAAGTTTATTTGGTGGATGCGGCGGGCCAAAAGATCACTGGCGCGCTGTCGGGTCGCATTCCTGCGGCTTTCTTGGGCCAAATTCAGATTTCCGACCTGTCGGTTGACCCTGCGGGATTGTTTTCAGCCCCTGTCACCTTTCACCAAGGGGCGGTTGATGTGCGGCTGAAGCTGGACCCTTTCACGCTGGACATCGGGCAACTGTCCTTATCCGAAGGGGGCGAGCATCTGGGCCTGTCGGGGCAGATCAGCGCCGATCCTACCGGATGGCGCGTGGCTTTGGACCTGACGCTGAACCAAATCTCGCGCGACAGGCTTTTGGCGCTGTGGCCGTTGCGTTTGGTGACGGGCACACGCAACTGGGTGGAAAGCAACATCCGCAATGCCGACTTGTCAGGCCTGCGCGCCAGCGTGCGCTTGGCCCCGGGGGCGGAAACCAAGACCGAACTGTCCTATGGCTTCTCGCAGGCCGAATTGCGCATCATGCCCAAAATGCCGCCTGTGACAGGGGCCGATGGCTATGCCACCATTCAGGGCAAGACCTATACGCTTGTCATGTCAAAGGGCAGCGTCACCCCACCCGAGGGGGGGGTGTTGGATGTGGCGGGCACGGTCTTTGCCGTGCCGGACATCACGCTGAAACCTGCGGTCGCCGATATTGACCTCCATATGGCGGGGGCGCTGACCGCTGTTTTGTCGCTGATGGATCAACCTCCCTTCAATTATCTGCAAAAGGCAGGACAGCCGGTGGATTTGGGGCAGGGCCAAGCCAGCCTTTCGGCTCAGATCAGCTTTCCCATGAAGGGGCGGGTTATGCCTTGGGACGTCAGCTTTGAGATTGCAGCCAAGGTGACAGATTTTGCCTCTGATGTTTTGATCAAGGGGCATCATCTCACCTCTCCGTTGCTGACGGTCGTGGCAACGCCGAAAGGCTTGACCATCTCGGGCAAGGGGTTGATCGGGCAGGTGCCTTTTGACGGGCGCTTTGTGCAAGATTTGCCCGACAATGGCCCCAACCCGCAAGAACAGGCGCTGCAAGATGGCTTGACCGAGGGCATATACATTGCCGTTGCCCCGCGCCCCGTGCCGCCCGCGCAAGTGACGGGCCAAGTGACCCTGTCGCAGGCGGCGGTGGCCGAGTTTGCCCTGGGCCTGCCCGAACGCATGATATCTGGCGCGGCCCAAGCCGATGTGACGCTGGATTTGCCCAAAGGGGCCGCGCCGCTTTTGGCGCTGCGCTCGGATCTGGCGGGTATGACTTTGGCACTTCCCGACTTGCGTTGGGTAAAACCTTCAAGCGAATCTGGTAGGTTAGAAGCCGATATTCGACTTGGGGCTGCCCCCGAAGTGACGCGTTTAAACATTTCCGGCGCGGGGCTGAACGCCAAGGGCAAGGTGTTGCTGCATGCCGATGGCAAGCTGAATGTGGCGCGGTTTGATACGGTGACACTCGCGCCGTGGCTGGAAGGTTCTGCCGAAATCACCGCCCAAGGTGACGGCCAGCCTGTGGCATTGGCCATGACAGCGGGCACAATTGATCTGCAAAATTTCCCTCAAACCAGCGCCAGCGTGCCTGACGTTACCACCAACGCAGGCAACCCAATCCGAATCTCGGCCCAGTCGGTCAAGCTGGCCGATAGCCTGCGTATCACGGGGTTTGCGGGCAGCTTTTCCACCCAAGGCGGCTTTAACGGTGCCTTCAGCGGTGCCTTGAATGATGCCGCGCCCATCACTGGCATCGCAGTGCCCAGCCGCAATGGCACAGCGGTGCGGATCAAGTCTGACGATGCGGGCCTTGCGATGAAAGCGGCGGGGGTATTCTCGGCAGCGCAAGGCGGCAGCCTGTCGATGACGCTGATCCCCCGGGCCGAGGCGGGAACCTATGAAGGATCGGCCGCGATCAAAGACATTCGGGTCAACAACGGGTCTGTGATGGTGGATCTGCTTTCGGCCATTTCGGTGGTGGGGCTGTTGGACCAGTTGCGTGGCGCGGGGATTGTGTTTGACACAACCTATTCGCAATTTGTCATCACCCCCAAAACGATTGAAGTGCAGCGTGGGTCAGCCATTGGCACCTCGATGGGGGTGTCGTTTGAAGGGCTTTATCATTCGGACACCGACCGCTTGGATATGCGCGGCGTTGTGTCACCGATTTATGTGTTGAACGGATTGGGTTCTATCCTGACAAAGCGGGGGGAGGGGTTGTTTGGCTTTGCCTATACGCTGCAAGGCCCTGCCAAGACGGCAGAGGTGTCTGTCAACCCGCTGTCGATCTTGACCCCCGGCATGGTGCGCGACCTGTTTCGTGCGCCTGCGCCCTCGTTAGATTTACCGGCCAGTCCGGCGCAAAGTGGGGGCGGCTGATGAACCTGTCGGATTTCGACTTTGACCTGCCCGAGGCTTTGATAGCGACCCGCCCCGCCCGCCCGCGCTCTGCAGCGCGGCTTTTGGTCGCTGACGGCCATGGGCTGCGCGACCTTTTTGTGCGCGATCTGGTGGATCAGTTTCGCGCGGGCGACAGGCTGATCTTGAACAACACCCGCGTGATCCCCGCGCGTCTGTTTGGCACGCGCCAAAGGCTGGACGCTGTGGCCAAGGTAGAGGTGACGCTGCTGGAACCTTTGGCCCAAGGCTGGCGCGCTTTGGCCAAGCCTTTGCGCAAGGTGCAGGTGGGCGAGGTGATCCGCTTTTCGGATGATCTCTCGGCCACGGTGGCGCAGAAGTCGGAAACCGATCTGACGCTGGCCTTTAACCTAACCGGCCCTGATTTTGACGCGGCATTGCAGGCGGCAGGTCAAATGCCCTTGCCGCCCTATATCGCGGCCAAGCGCCCCGCCGATGCGCAAGATAACGACGATTACCAAACCGTTTTCGCCCGCCATCTTGGGGCTGTGGCAGCGCCCACGGCCAGCTTGCATTTTGAACCGTGGCTGTTGCAAGCCTTGGCCGACAAGGGCGTGAACTTCACCGAAGTCACCCTGCACGTGGGGGCGGGCACCTTTTTGCCGGTCAAGGTGGACGATGTCACCACCCACAAAATGCACGCCGAGTGGGGCGAGGTGACGCCAGGGGCTGCGGCAGAGATCACCGCCACCAAGCAGGCGGGGGGGCGGGTTATTCCGGTGGGCACCACGGCATTGCGGCTCATCGAAACGGCGGCCCGCACCACGGGCCAAGTGCAGGCATGGTGTGGGCCTACGGATATTTTCATCTATCCCGGCTTTCGCTTTGCCGTCACCGACGCCTTGATGACCAACTTTCACCTGCCCAAATCCACCTTGCTGATGCTGGTGTCTGCCCTGATGGGGGTGGAGCGGATGCGCCACGTTTACGCCCATGCCGTTTCCAACGGCTATCGTTTCTTTTCCTATGGCGATTCGTCGCTGTTGATCCCCTAATGCCCTGTCAGGAGCCTAAATGCTGAAAGTTCTTGCCCATTCTTGGCCGCTCTTGCTGGGCGTTATGCTGCTTATGGTGGGCAACGGGGTGCAGGGCACGCTTTTGGGTGTGCGGGGCGCTTTAGAGCAATTCACAACATTCCAGCTTTCCATCGTGATGTCAGCCTATTTTCTGGGATTTTTGGGCGGGTCACGCCTTGCGCCGTCGATGATCCGGCGGGTGGGCCATGTGCGGGTGTTCTCGGCCTTGGGGTCGTTGATCTCGGCTGTGCTGATCTTGTTCCCCTTGGTGCTGGATTGGATGGCGTGGTCGGTTTTGCGGGTGCTGATCGGGTTTTGCTTTTCGGGCATCTATGTCACGGCGGAAAGCTGGCTGAACAACACCGCCACGAATGAAACCCGCGGGCAGGCGCTGTCAGCCTATATGATCGTGCAAATGTTAGGCATCATCGCCAGTCAAGGGTTGCTGGCCTTGGGCGACCCCGCGGGGTTTGGGCTGTTCATCATCCCCTCGGTTCTGGTTTCGTTGGCGTTTATGCCCATTCTCTTGGCCGACACCCCCGCGCCGACCTTTGACGACGCCCAGCGCATCAGCTTTGCCAAGCTGTTTGCCACCTCGCCCTTGGGCTGCGTGGGGATGCTGCTGACGGGGGGGATTTTTGCGGGGATGTTTGGCATGGCCTCGGTTTGGGGGGCGATGCAGGGGTTAAGCTTTGGCCAGATCGCGGCTTTTGGGGGCACGCTGTATCTGGGCGGGCTGGTGCTGCAATATCCGATCGGCTGGGCCTCTGACAGGATGGACAGGCGCGCCTTAATCATGGGGCTGTCGGCGGTTGGGACTGTGCTAATGGTCTTGGCGAGCTTTGTGCCCTTGCCGTTCTCGTTGATCTTGGGCGTGGCACTGCTGTTGGGCGGCATCATCAACCCTTTGTATTCGCTGCTGATTGCCCTCACGAACGACTACCTTAGCAAAGAGGATATGCCCGGCGCTTCGGCGGGATTGATCTTTCTGAACGGGTTTGGCGCGATCTTTGGCCCGCTGGTATCGGGCTGGTTCATGGCGCAAATCGGGGCGGGGGGGTATTTTCTGTTTCTTGGGCTGCTGTTTGCCGCCCTTGCCGGATACGCCGCATGGCGCATCAGCCGCAGGTCTGGCCCTGTGGAGCAAGCCAGTTTCACGGGCCTATCCCCCACCGCAAGCTCGCTTGCCGTGGGGGCTGTGATGGAACAAGAACCCCGCACCCGCCGCGCGGGTTGATTGCGCGGGGGCTTTGAACCTGTCACCCTGCGGCAAAATAGGGGTGCGGCATGGATGATCCGGTTGAGGTTTTAGAATTTTGGCTGGGCACGGTTGGGCCCAAAGGCTGGTATGCGGGCGGTGAAGAGTTGGACGCAATGTGCCGCGACCAATGTCTTGATCTGTGGCAAGCGGCCAAGGATGGCGGGTTGGATCATTGGGTCGATGGCACGGTGGGCACGCTGGCGTTTTTGATCCTGACCGACCAATTGCCGCGCAATATGTTTCGCGGCCAAGCCGACAGCTTTAGAACCGATCCCTTGGCCCTGTCGGCTGCCCGCCGCGCCTTGGATGAAGGTTGGGATATGGGCGCGCCCGAACCAGAGCGGCAGTTTTTCTATATGCCGTTTGAGCATTCGGAAGACACCGCCGACCAAAGCCGCGCCGTGCGGTTGATGGAAGAGCGCTTGCCCTCAGATCCCGAAATGGCCCTGCACGCGCGCGCCCATGCCGAAATCATCACCCGATTTGGCCGCTTCCCCTCGCGCAATTCTGCTTTGGGCCGCGAAAACACAGCGGCAGAGACAGCGTTTCTGACCGAGGGCGGCTATGGCGCGGTGGTGACAGCACTTCAAGCCAGCCATGCAAAAGACGCATAGGCCCTAGGCGCGGGTAAGCTTGCTTGAAGTTTTTAGATAGTTTAAGGCCAAACTACTTTTGGTGGGAGAGTGAAGATGGCAGCGCAAAGCTTTGATGTGGTGGTGATAGGGTCCGGTCCCGGCGGCTATGTTGCGGCGATCCGTGCCGCGCAACTTGGCCAAAAGGTCGCCATTGTTGAGCGTGAAAATCTGGGTGGCATTTGCCTGAACTGGGGCTGTATCCCAACGAAAGCCTTGCTGCGCTCTGCCGAAGTGTTCCACCTGATGCACCGGGCCAAGGAATTTGGCCTGTCGGTGACGGGGGCCAGCTTTGATTTGGAGGCTGTGGTGGCGCGCTCTCGTGGGGTGGCCAAGCAACTGTCGGGCGGCATCAGCCATCTGATGAAGAAGAACAAAATCACTGTGTTCATGGGTGTTGCCACCATTCCCAAGGCGGGGATTGTGTCGGTCAAGACCGACAAGGGTGTGGAAGAGCTGACGGGCAAGGCGATTATCCTCGCCACCGGTGCGCGGGCGCGGGAATTGCCGGGGCTGGAAGCTGACGGCGATTTGGTCTGGACCTATCGGCACGCTTTGCAACCCAAGCGGATGCCCAAGAAGCTGCTGGTCATCGGATCAGGTGCCATTGGCATCGAATTTGCCAGCTTCTTTAACACTTTGGGTGCTGATACCACCGTGGTTGAGGTGATGGACCGTGTTTTGCCGGTGGAAGACGCCGAAATATCGGCCTTTGCCAAGAAGGCTTTCGTCAAGCAAGGCATGAAAATCCTTGAAAAAACCACGGTCAAAAAGCTGGATCGTTCGGCGGGCAAGGTCGTGGCACATCTAGAGGATGCCAATGGCACGACCACGGCAGAATTTGATACCGTGATCTCTGCCGTGGGCATCGTGGGCAATGTCGAAGGGCTGGGGCTGGAAGCTTTGGGCGTTAAGATTGACCGCACCCATGTGGTCACGGATGAATTCTGCCGCACAGGCGTGGCCGGCCTTTATGCCATTGGCGACATCGCCGGCGCGCCGTGGCTTGCGCATAAGGCCAGCCATGAAGGTGTCATGGTGGCCGAACTTGTCGCGGGCGGCCATCCGCATCCGATCAAACCGGGGTCCATCGCGGGCTGCACCTATTGCCATCCGCAGGTGGCTTCGGTGGGTATGACAGAACAAAAGGCCAAGGATGCGGGATTTGAGATCAAAGTTGGTCGCTTCCCCTTTAACGGCAACGGCAAAGCGATAGCTTTGGGTGAGGCGGAAGGCTTCATCAAAACCGTGTTTGACGCCAAAACAGGCGAGCTGTTGGGCGCGCATATGATCGGCGCGGAAGTGACCGAACTGATCCAAGGCTATGTCATCGGCCGCCAGTTGGAGACCACCGAAGAAGACCTGATGAACACGGTTTTCCCGCATCCGACCTTGTCAGAGATGATGCACGAATCGGTGCTGGATGCCTACGGACGCGCTCTGCATATGTAAGGCGCTGGTCCTGCAACGCATCAAGCGGGGGGCATCGGCCCCCCGTTTTGCATTGCGGCCTTAAACCTTGGCAACCGCGCCGCCGCCTTGCACCCAATTGGCAAAGCCGCCCAAGTTATGGGCCGAATAGCCCAGCTTTTGCAGCGCTTGTGCCGCCATGCCCGACCGCCCGCCCGAGGCGCAAAAGACGGCGATCGTCTTGCCCGCAAAGCGTTTGTCGAAATCGGGGCCCTTGGGGTCAGCCTTCATTGCTATCAGCGACACGGGAATATGGATGGACCCTTTGGCCGTGCCAGAGGCTTGAAGCTCGGCCTTTTCGCGCACATCGACCAAAAGCATCTGGCCTGCGGCGACTTGGGCGGCCACCTCGGCCATGGTCAGTTTGGGTTGGGCGGGGGCAGAGCGCAGGAAATTGAACATCGGTTTGCCTTTCTTGGGGTGGTTTATATATATTCAGAAAATCAAATATGTAAAGCCCTAGAGATAAGTTTCATCTCTTAAGTTTAAGTTCATCCTTTGTTCACACTTTCCGGTTGGAAACCGCGGCGCGAAGGCCTATCTTCCCCGGACTTATGGGGTAGGTCATGGCTGAGCAGAAGTTCATCGAAGTGCGCGGTGCGCGCGAGCATAATCTGAAGAACGTCGATTTGGATATTCCGCGTGACCAGTTCGTGGTGATCACGGGGCTGTCGGGGTCGGGCAAATCTTCGCTGGCGTTCGATACGATCTATGCCGAAGGCCAGCGCCGCTATGTGGAAAGCCTGTCGGCCTATGCGCGGCAGTTTCTGGATATGGCGGGCAAGCCCGATGTTGATCATATCAGCGGCCTGTCGCCCGCCATTTCGATTGAGCAAAAGACCACCTCGAAAAACCCGCGCTCCACCGTGGGCACGGTCACCGAGATTTACGATTACCTGCGCTTGCTGTTCGCGCGGGTTGGTATTCCCTATTCGCCCGCCACTGGCCTGCCCATCACCGCGATGCAGGTGCAAGACATGGTCGACGCCGTCATGGCGATGGAAGAAGGCGCGCGGGCCTATCTGCTGGCCCCCTTGGTGCGCGACCGCAAGGGTGAATACCGCAAAGAATTCCTCGACTTGCGCAAGCAAGGCTTTCAGCGCGTCAAGGTCGATGGCACCTTTTACGATCTGGATGAACCGCCCACGCTGGACAAAAAACTGCGCCATGACATCGACGTTGTGGTTGACCGCATCGTGGTGCGCGATGGTTTGCAGACACGGCTGGCCGACAGCTTCCGCACGGCGCTCAACTTGGCCGATGGCATTGCTGTCATCGAAACCGCCCCCGCCGAGGGTGAGCCTGTGCGCATCACCTATTCGGAAAAATTCGCCTGCCCGGTCAGCGGTTTTACCATCGCCGAAATCGAACCCCGCCTGTTTTCCTTCAACGCCCCCTTTGGGGCGTGCCCCGTCTGCGACGGCTTGGGGATGGAACTGTTCTTTGACGAGCGCCTTGTCGTGCCCGACCAAAGCCTGACCCTTGCGCAGGGGGCTATTGCACCTTGGGCCAAATCGAAATCGCCCTACTTCACCCAAACTGTCGACGCCATGGCGACCCACTATGGCTTTGATAGGAAAAAGAAATGGAAAGACTTGCCCGATGCGGTGAAAGAGGTTTTCCTGCGTGGATCGGCTGGCGAAGAGATTGAGTTTCGCTATGACGAAGGTGGGCGCATCTATACCGTGAAGCGCATCTTTGAAGGCGTCATCCCCAATATGGAACGTCGCTACAAAGAAACCGACTCGGCGTGGAGCCGCGAAGAGATGGAGCGCTTTCAAAACAACCGCCCCTGCGGCACCTGCAAAGGGTACCGCCTGCGCCCCGAAGCCTTGGCCGTGAAAATCGCGGGCCTGCACGCGGGCCAAGTGGTGCAAATGTCGATTGCTGAGGCCTTTGCATGGGTGGGCGCTGTGCCCGAACAACTCACGGGCCAGCAGAACGAGATTGCCAAAGCGATCCTTAAAGAAATCCGCGAAAGGCTGGGGTTTTTGGTGAACGTCGGCCTGAACTACCTGACGATGAGCCGCAATGCTGGCACCCTGTCGGGCGGGGAAAGCCAACGGATTCGTCTGGCCTCACAAATCGGGTCGGGGTTGACGGGGGTGCTTTATGTGCTCGACGAACCCTCGATCGGGCTGCACCAGCGCGACAATGACAGACTTTTGACCACGCTGAAAAACCTGCGCGATGCGGGCAATACCGTGTTGGTGGTGGAACATGACGAAGACGCCATCCGCGAGGCGGATTATGTCTTTGACATGGGGCCGGGGGCGGGGGTGCATGGCGGCATGGTGGTGTCGCGCGGCACACCGGCCCAAATTGCCGCCGACCCTGCCAGCATGACGGGGCAGTATCTGTCGGGCGCGCGGTCAATCCCCGTGGCCAAGGTGCGCCGCAAGGGCAATGGCAAAAAGCTGACAGTGGTGAACGCCACGGGCAACAACCTAAAGGGTATGACGGCTGATTTCCCCTTGGGAATGTTTGTCTGCGTCACAGGTGTTTCGGGCGGCGGCAAATCGACGTTGACGATTGAAACCCTGTTCAAAACCGCAGCCACCCGCTTGAACGGCGCGCATGAAACGCCAGCGCCTTGCGAGACGATCAAAGGCTTTGAGCATCTGGATAAGGTGATCGACATTGATCAGCGCGCCATTGGCCGCACCCCTCGGTCAAACCCTGCGACCTATACCGGCGCTTTCACCCCGATCCGCGATTGGTTTGCAGGCCTGCCCGAATCCAAGGCGCGCGGCTACCAATCAGGGCGCTTTTCGTTCAACGTCAAAGGCGGGCGGTGCGAGGCCTGTCAGGGCGACGGCGTGATCAAGATTGAGATGCACTTTTTGCCCGACGTCTATGTGACTTGCGAGACCTGCAAAGGCCAACGCTACAATCGCGAGACTTTGGAAATTAAGTTCAAGAACAAAAGCATTGCTGACGTTCTGGACATGACCTGCGAAGAGGCCGCCCAGTTTTTCCAAGCCGTCCCCGCCATTCGCGACAAGATGGATGCTTTGTGCGAGGTAGGTCTTGGCTATATAAAAGTGGGCCAACAAGCCACGACCTTATCGGGGGGCGAGGCGCAAAGGGTGAAGCTTTCCAAAGAACTGTCGCGCCGTGCCACGGGCAAGACGCTGTATATCTTGGATGAACCCACAACTGGCCTGCATTTTGACGATGTGCGCAAGCTGCTGGAAGTGCTGCATTCCTTGGTCGATCAGGGCAACACCGTGGTGGTGATTGAACACAACCTAGACGTGATCAAAACTGCCGACTGGCTGATAGATATTGGCCCCGAAGGCGGCGATGGCGGCGGCGAGATCGTGGCCACCGGCACGCCAGAACAGGTGGCCGAAATAGCGGCCAGCCACACCGGCCGCTATTTGAAACCTATGCTGGCCACGGCCAAGCGGGGCAGGGTGGCTTAGTTGGTCTTGGTGCCCAAAACCTTGTAAAGCGGGCAAAAGTTTAGCACGGCTGTGCCCAGTACAATCACGCCAAAGACGGCTTTGGCCCAATGCCACGGGCCCATGCCGTGATCCATAAAGAACCAAACAAGCAGCCCCGCCCCGATCAGGATGCGCAGGACTCGGTCGGTTGTGCCTACATTGGCGGTGAACATGGGAACTCTCCTATACATGGGTCAACTGAGGCCAAGTATAGGTGGTTTTGAATGTGAGGCCTTGATCTACATCACGCCAAAGAAAAAGGCCCTCTGACGAGGGCCTTGATCTAGAGCAGAAGGATAAGAGCTTAGTCCATCTGCTTGAAGTTCAGGCTTGCGCCCTCTTTGATCCCCGAAGGCCAGCGCGAGGTGATGGTCTTGGTGCGGGTGTAAAAGCGGAAACTGTCCGGCCCGTGCTGGTTCAAATCGCCAAAGGCCGATTTCTTCCAGCCGCCAAAGGTGTGATAGGCCAGCGGCACGGGAATTGGCACGTTGATGCCGATCATGCCCACGTTGATGCGGTTGGCAAAATCGCGGGCTGTGTCACCATCACGGGTGAAAATCGCAGTGCCGTTGCCATATTCATGGTCCATCGCCAGCTTCAGCGCCTCTTCATAGGTTTGGGCGCGCACGGTTGACAGAACCGGCCCGAAGATTTCCTTGCGATAAATCTCCATATCCGCGGTGACATGGTCAAACAAATGCGGGCCGACAAAGAAGCCGTCCTCATAGCCCTGCATTTTAAACCCGCGCCCGTCGACCACCAGTTTGGCACCCGCCGCCACGCCCGATTCAACCAACCGCAGGATATTGGCCTTGGCCGCTGCGGTGACTACAGGGCCGTAATCAACATCATTGCCGCCGGTATAAGGCCCAACCTTCAGCTTTTCGATGCGTGGGATCAGTTTGGCAATCAAGCGGTCTGCCGTTTCATCGCCCACGGGCACCGCCACCGAAATTGCCATGCAGCGTTCGCCCGCCGCACCGTAACCTGCGCCCACCAATGCATCCGCTGCCAGATCCATATCGGCATCGGGCATGATGATCATATGGTTCTTAGCGCCGCCAAAGCACTGCACGCGCTTGCCGTTGGCTGTGCCGCGCGAATAGATGTATTCGGCAATGGGCGTAGACCCAACAAAGCCCACGCCCGCAATCTGCGGGTTGTCCAAGATGGCGTCGACCGATTCCTTATCGCCGTTCACCACTTGCAGCACGCCGTCTGGCAGGCCCGCTTCTTGCATCAGTTCTGCCAGCATCATCGGCACGGATGGGTCACGTTCTGACGGCTTTAGGATAAACGCATTGCCGCAGGCCAAAGCTGGCCCCATTTTCCACATCGGGATCATTGCGGGGAAGTTGAAGGGCGTAATCCCGGCGGCAACCCCAATCGGTTGGCGCATCGAATACATATCAATGCCGGGGCCAGCGGAATCGGTGAACTCACCCTTCAGCAGGTGCGGTGCACCGATGCAAAACTCGATCACTTCCAAGCCGCGCTGAATGTCACCCTTGGCGTCGGGCACGGTCTTGCCATGTTCCGACGAAAGCGCCACGGCCAGCTTATCCATGTCGCGGTTCAAGAGGCGCACGAATTCCATCATCACGCGGGCACGGCGCTGCGGGTTGGTGGCACCCCACTTCACCTGTGCTGCGGCCGCAGCGGCGGTGGCGGCGTCAAGCTCTGCCTTGCTGGCCAAGGCGACATGAGCCTGCACTTCGCCTGTGGCGGGGTTGTAAACGGGGGCGGTGCGCCCCGAGGTTCCAGCGACGTGTTTGCCGTTGATCCAGTGTCCGATGTGCTTCATGGCATCCTCCTAAGTTGGCCGCACAATAGCCTTGCACAAATGCCGAATAAAGAGGCAAGATTTCAAAAGGGCTTTGCAGGAATGCAATGGGGGCGGCGATGGATTGGGACGATTTGCGCATCTTTCTGGCCGTGGCGCGGCATGAAAGCCTGTCTGCCGCGGGGCGGGCGTTAAAGATTGATCCTGCCACCGTGGGCCGGCGCATAGCGCGGCTGGAGGATTCCATAGGCGCGCGCCTGTTCGCCAAAGGCCCGCAAGGCTATGCCCTGACCGACGAAGGGGCCCGCCTGTTAACCCACGCCGAACGTGCCGAAGCTGCGATGGAGGGCGCGGCTGAGGCTTTGACGGGGCCAGAGGGCCTGACAGGCCAAATTCGCATCGGCGCACCTGATGGCTGCGCGAACTACTTGCTGCCGCAGGTTCTGGCCCGCATCTGCGATGCAAACCCCGGGCTAGAGGTGCAGGTCGTGGCCCTGCCGCGTGTGTTCAACCTATCAAAGCGCGAGGCAGATATGGCCATCGCCGTCTCGCGCCCCACCGCAGGGCGCTTGACCGTGCAAAAGCTGACAGATTACAGCCTGCATCTGGCAGCCTCAGAAGACTATCTGGCAGCACACCCACCGATCAAAGGCCCGCAAGACCTGCAAGCGCACCGCTTTGTGGGCTACATTCCCGACATGATCTTTGACAAAGAGCTGGATTATCTGGCCGAGATTGGGGTGAAGCCGCCGCCATTGGCGTCAAACTCTGTCTCGGTTCAGCTGAACTTTCTGCGCCACGGCGCTGGCTTGGGCGTGGTGCATGACTTTGCCTTGCCCGCCGCCCCCGAACTGGTGCGGGTTATTCCCGACCAAATCCGCCTGCAGCGCAGCTTTTGGCTGATCCGCCACGCAGATGATGGGCGGGTGGATCGGCTGAACCGCTTTGCGGCCCTTCTCACGGCCGAGGTGCGCGCCGAAATGCTGCGCCTTGAAGCCGCCTAAGCCCGCACTTTTGCCCCTTGCGCCCGCAGCCATCGTCATGTTGCTTAGGCCCATCACTTTGCGGAGCATCCTATGCGCATCGGCCTATATCCCGGCACCTTTGACCCAATCACCTTGGGCCATATCGACATCATCCAACGCGCCATGGCGATGGTTGACCGCTTGGTGATTGGGGTTGCCATCAACCGCGATAAAGCGCCGCTGTTTGCCTTGGAAGAGCGCGTGTTCATGGTGGAAGAAGAGTGCCGCGAAATTGCCGCAAGGGTGGGCGGCGAGATTGTGGTGCATCCGTTTGAAAACCTGCTGATTGATTGCGCCCGCGATGTGGGGGCGGGCATTATCATTCGTGGATTGCGGGCTGTGGCGGATTTTGAATATGAATTCCAAATGGTTGGCATGAACCGCGCCTTAGATTCGTCGATTGAGACGGTGTTTTTGATGGCCGATGCCCGCCGTCAGGCGATTGCGTCAAAGCTGGTGAAAGAGATTTGTCGCTTGGGTGGTGATGTGTCAAAGTTTGTGACGCCCGCGGTGGATGCGGCCTTGGTGCGGCGGTTGCGCCGCAAGGCTTAGGGCCAAAATTTCAGCTGAAGGTGCTTTTTTCTGCGCCTGTTAGGCTTGTATTAAGGAGCTTGGCCCAAACTGGGGCCATGAACCCTGAAACGCGCCCTGTATTCCTTGGTCTTTTGCCCGCCGCCCGATGGTGGCAGGGCGCCCCCATCTCGGGGGGCTCGGCATGGGCCTAAGCTTGAACAATTTGCGCCTTAAAGCCGCCCGCATATTGGTGCTGGCCTTGTGGTTGCACCTGCCGCTGGGTTTTGGTCTGGCCTATCTTACGCACAGCGATCCCATCCCCGCTGTGGTTCTGATGGCGGTCTTGGGGTGCGTGGCGACAGTTGTGGTCTTGCGCCGGAACATCGCGCCCCTTGGGGTGGTGCTGGTGGCCTTGGCCTTTGGCGGGGCATTGACGATCCTTTGCGGTGCTCTGCAGGTAAGCCCGTGGCACGCGCCAACCCCGATCTATGCCGCCACTGCACTGGCCCTGACCCTTCCGATGTGCAGCGGCCCTGCCGTTTTGGCCTGTGCCGCGATGGTCTTATTACCACAATTTGTTCTTATGGGCTTGGGTCTTGCGGGCATCAACACGGTGCCGTCAGACCTGCAGGGGATGTGGTGGTCTGCGGCGGCTTTCATGCTTGAAGCAGCTGTATTGGCCCTTTTGGCGCAGGCCATTGGGCTTTTGCTACACAAGGCGCAAGCCACTGCGACCGCCGCGCGGCAAGAGGCTGAAAGCCTTTGGCAGCAGCGCACCACTTTGCAGCTATCCCAGGCCCAGTTTGTTGCGGGCCTGATCGACCGGATCACAGGCTTGGCGCAAGACCCCGCCGCGTCTCCACCCGCCGCAACGGCCTTTCCCTTTGCCTTTGCTGAGGTGGAAAGGGCAGTTGATCTGCTGGCCTTCAAGCTGCGGGGAGGGTGTTTGACGGAAATTTCCGGCTTTGCCCAGTTGGATCTTGCCGCAGCCACAGCCCAAATGGCGGGATGTTTGCATGATCAATCCACGCGCCTGACGGCGATTTGCCAAGCGTCGCAAGGGGCTTACAGGGCCAAGGTCTTGCACAACTTGGCGCGTGATCTAGAAGATATCACAGAACAATCGCAGCAGATCGCAGCCTTTGCGGCGGATTTGTCCCACACGGCGGAAGCCTATATCAAAACCCCGTTGCTGGGGCGCGCGCATCTGCCAAAGATGCCCTTAGCGCCAGACTTGTGCTTGGGCAACCCAACCAAACCTATACAAGCGCGACCTTGGACGCTGGCCGCATAGCATTTCTTAACGCCGCCACAAACTTTGCCGCTCGTGATGCTGGATCGTCGCGGCCAAGGTTTCAAATTGGCCGGCCAGAAAGCTGCGGAGCCGCCTTGCCGCGGGGCTAAGGCCCAAGGCGCTGCGATACATCAGACCCAGTTTGCGATCAGGATGTTCAATGCGAATGGACAGCGCGGCCACACGATATTGGCGGCGCAATGAAAACAGCACCGAATAGGGCAGCACCGTCAAACTGTCAGACCCCGCCAGCATGCCCATCACCGCCGAGAGGCTGCCGCCCGAATAGCTGATGCGGATTTGTTCCGTGCTGATCGTCGACAGCACCCGCTGCAAATCGGCATAAAGCGGGCTGTTCGCAGGTGGGGCTATCCAAGGAAAGCGCAACAAGTCTGCCGCCGTCACCGCAGGGCCATGCAGCAAAGGGTGGCCCTCGCGCGCGGCAATCACATTGCGTCCCGGCAGCAGCGTGTCAAAGCTTAAGCCTTCGGGCAGATCATCAGGCCGCAGCGGGCAAATCGCCAGATCCAGTGCCCCGCTTTGCACCAGTGTTGCCAGATCGGGCGCATAGCCATAGCTTTGTTCCAGCCGCACATCGGGGTTTTGCGCCTGAAACCCCGCGATCATCGCCACAATCACCCCGTCCATGAACACCGGCGTCCCCGCCACGCGCACCGCCCCCGCTTTGCCCAGCCGGAAACTTTGCACCGCTTGGCCCGCCGCTTGGGATGCTTGAAGAATACGCGCGCCTTCCTCGGCCAAACGAGCGCCCAATTCTGTTGGCTGCAAAGGTCGCCTACCGGGCACAAAAAGCGCAGCCCCCAAGCGCGCCTCAAGCGCAGCCACTGATCGTGACAGGGCGGGCTGCGATTTGCCCAAAAGGGCTGCGCCTTCGGTCAAACCACCCGCCTGCACGATGGCGGCGAGGATTTCGAGCTGTCTGGGATCTATCTTCATACCAAAATGGTATAAAGCTACGGCATAAATCGATCAAGTTTCAAATTTATATCCGCTAGCCTGAGGGTGGAGACTGCGATGACCCAATTACCCACCTTTGCCCTGCGCCTTTCCGCCCTGCGCGCGCAGTTTGGGCAAGCGGCGGCACAAGCGATAGCGGCGGCTTTGCAGCAGATGTCGTTGTCGCGTGCTGTGCTTTTGGCCACCCCCGGCCATGCTGACCAAGCGCACGACATGGCCGCACAGATCGGCCCCAGCGTGGTGGCTGTTCTGCCGGTAGCGCAAATGCACACACCGGTTGAGGTGACCCAGCACGCCTTACCGCATGTGCTGGCCGCAAAGGCCGATGCGTTGATATCGTTCGGCGGCGGGTCTGTCACCGGCCTAGGCAAGGCGCTGGCCCTACACACCCACTTGCCCCATATCGCCGTGCCCACCACCCATGCGGGGTCCGAAGTGACCGGTATTTTGGGCCAAACCGAAGCGGGGCGCAAAACCACGCTGACCGATGCGCGCCTGCAACCACAGGTGGTGATCTATGACCCGCGCCTGATTGCCAGCCTGCCGGCGCAGATCACCGTCACCTCGGCGCTGAACGCGCTGGCCCACGCGGTCGAGGCGCTTTACGCCCCTGACCGCAACCCCGTGACCAGCACTTTGGCGCTGCAAGGCGCGCAGGCGTTGGTCACTGCTTTGCCCAAGGTTTTGGAAAACCTGCACAATCTGCAAGCCCGCGCCGATTGCCAATATGGCGGTTTCCTCTGCGGCCTTGTTCTGGGCCAAGTTGGCATGGGCTTGCACCACAAGCTGTGCCACACCTTGGGCGGCAGTTTTGGGCTGCCCCATGCGCAAACCCATGCGGTGATTTTGCCCCATGCCGTGGCCTATAACGAGGCGGCTGTGCCCGATCTTCTGGCCCCCTTGGCGCGTATCCTAAACGCCCCTAGCGCGGGGCAGGGGCTCTACGCCCTTTCCGCAAGCCTACACGCCCCCCAATCGCTGCGCGATCTTGGGCTGGCCGAAGCCGATCTTGACCGCGCCGCAGACCTTGCGACGCAATCCCCTTATCCCAACCCAAGCCCCTTGGAAAAGCCCGCCCTGCGCGCCCTGTTACAGGCCGCATGGGAGGGCCATCCCCCAAAACCCAGAGGTTATCATGGCTGACATCACCACCGAGGTTCTTATCATCGGCACCGGCCCCGCAGGCTCTGCCACGGCGGCCCTTTTGGCCAGTTACGGCGTGGAAAACCTTGTGATCAACCGCTACCGCTGGCTGGCCAACACGCCGCGCGCCCATATCACCAACCAACGCTGCATGGAGGTGCTGCGCGATCTGGGCCACGAGGTGGAAGACGAAGCCTATCTGTTCGCCACCCCGCAAGAAAAGATGGGCGAGAACATCTTTTGCGTTAGCCTTGCGGGTGAAGAGATTGGCCGGATGAATTCTTGGGGCACCCATCCCATGTCAAAAGCGGAACACCTTTTGTCTTCGCCTTGCGAAATGAACGACCTGCCGCAAACCTTTATGGAGCCGCTGCTGTTCAAAACCGCCTGCCAGCGCGGCAGCCAAAGCCGGATGAGCGTGGAATATCTGCACCATGTACAAGACGACACCGGAGTGACCACCACTTGCCGCGACAAGCTGACGGGCAAGGATTTCACCGTCCGCTCAAAATATCTGGTCGGGGCGGATGGGGGCAATTCGCTTGTGGCGGAACACGCGGGCCTGCCGTTTGAAGGCAAGATGGGCGTTGGCGGGTCGATGAACATTCTGTTTCGCGCCGATCTGTCAAAGTATGTCTCTCACCGGCCTTCGGTTCTGTATTGGGTGATGCAACCCGGTGCAGATGTGGGCGGTATCGGCATGGGGCTGGTGCGCATGGTGCGGCCTTGGAATGAATGGCTGATCGTTTGGGGCTATGACATCAACCAGCCTGCACCTGTGGTCGATGCGGCCCTTGCGACCCAAGTGGCACGTCAGTTGGTGGGCGACCCTGATCTGGAAATTGATCTGATCTCGGCCAATACGTGGACGGTGAACAATATGTTCGCCACCCATATGCAAAACAACCGCGTGTTTATCATGGGCGATGCGGCGCATCGGCATCCGCCGTCAAACGGGCTGGGGTCAAACACCTCGATCCAAGATGGGTTCAACTTGGCGTGGAAGCTGGCGATGGTGGTTAAGGGGCAGGCAGCACCCGCTTTGCTGGAAAGCTATTCCACCGAACGCGCCCCCATTGCGCGCCAGATCGTCACCCGCGCCAACCAATCCATCGGCGAGTTCGGCCCGATCTTCCAAGCCCTCGGCATGACAGGCGGCACCGATCACGACAAGATCCGCGCCAATATGGAAGCCCGCGCCGATGCGACCCTCGCGGGCGAGGCGCAGCGCGCCGCCCTGCGCGAGGCGATTGCGTTCAAGAAATACGAATTCGACGCCCACGGGATCGAGATGAACCAACGTTACCGCAGCACCGCTGTGGTCACCGATGGCCAGATGGAACCCGCGTTTGAACTGGATGCGGTGTTGCACTACCAACCCACCACTTGGCCCGGCGCGCGCTTGCCCCATGTCTGGATCTTTGACGCTGCGGGCAAAAAGCATTCCACGCTTGATCTCTGCGGCCATGGTCGCTTTGCCCTGTTCACCGGTATTGGTGGCGAGGCTTGGGTAGAAGCCGCCCGCAGCCTTGGCGCGGAACTGGGGCTTACCATCGACACGCGCCTGATCGGCCCGCGCCACGCCCTGCTGGACCACACCGGCGATTGGGCCCGCGCGCGCGAAGTGTCAGACGCGGGCTGCGTTCTGGTGCGCCCTGACCACCATGTCGCTTGGCGGGCCGATAGCCTGACGGATACTCCCCTAGCCGACCTGAAGCGCGTGCTTAAATCGATCTTGGGGCGCTAAGATGGAAGCGGGATATTTCACCGAAAGCGACAGCGCAGAAGTTGTCATTGCCCGCAACGCCGCCGCCAAATCGGAACGGCTTGCGCAGGTGATGGCGGTGCTGACCCGCCATATCCATGCGGCCGTGAAAGAGATTGAACCGACCACCGAAGAATGGATGACCGCGTTGCAATTTCTAACCGCCACAGGCCAGATGTGCAGCGATTGGCGGCAGGAATATATCCTGTTTTCCGATATCATGGGCGTGTCGATGCTGGTCGATGCGATCAACAATCGCAAACCCTCTGGCGCGTCAGAATCCACCGTCTTGGGGCCGTTCCATCTGGCCGATGCCCCCGAATTGCCCATGGGGGCGAATATCTGTCTTGATGACAAGGGCGAGGCGATGCTGGTGCGTGGGCGTATTGTTGACACGTCGGGCAACCCGATACCCCAAGCCAAGATTGATGTCTGGCAAGCCAATGACGAAGGCTTTTACGATGTGCAGCAAAAGGGCATCCAGCCTGATTTCAACCTGCGCGGGGTGTTTCGCACCGGCGCTGATGGGCGCTATTGGTTCAAGGGGGTGAAGCCCAAATTCTATCCCATCCCCGATGATGGCCCTGTGGGCAAGTTGCTGGGGGCTTTGGGCCGCCACCCCTTCCGCCCCGCGCATTTGCATTATATCCTGGAAGCCCAAGGGTTTGACACGCTTGTCACCCATATCTTCGACCCCGATGATCCCTATATCCATTCCGATGCGGTCTTTGGCGTCAAGCAAAGCTTGCTCGCGAAGTTTGATCTGATCACCGACCCCGCCCGCATCGCGGCAGAAGGCATGGATGGCCCGTTCCATCTTGTGGAACATGATTTCGTTCTGGCGGCCAAAGCATGACAAAGCCCTGCATCCTTTGCGTGGCGATCACAGGGTCACTGCCCACCAAAGCCAATAACCCCGCCGTGCCAATCACGATTGCCGAGCAGATCGAAAGCACCCAAGCGGCGTTTGAAGCGGGGGCGAGTATCGCCCATTGCCACGTGCGCGATGACGAGGGCAAACCTACCTCCGACCCCGACCGCTTTGCGCGCTTGGTTGAGGGGTTAAAGACCCATTGCCCCGGCATGATCATTCAACTGTCCACAGGCGGGCGGTCGGGTGCTGGCACGGCGCGGGGGGGCATGCTGCCCCTGCGCCCCGATATGGCCAGCCTGTCGGTCGGGTCAAACAACTTCCCTACCCGCGTTTACGAAAACCCGCCGGATTTGGTCGATTGGCTGGCGGCAGAAATGCTGAAATACAACGTGAAGCCTGAAATCGAATGCTTCGACCTGTCGCATATCGTGCAAGCTGCATCCATGGCGCGCGATGGGCGCTTGGCGAACCCGCTTTATGTGCAGTTCGTGATGGGCGTGAAAAATGCCATGCCAGCGGATGAGCGGATTTTTGACTTTTACATCGAAACCCTCAATCGCCTTGCCCCCACCGCCCTATGGTGTGCGGCAGGCATTGGCCCTGAGCAATTGACCATCAACGAATGGGCCATCGCCAAGGGCGGTCATACCCGCACGGGCATGGAGGATAACGTGCGCCTAGACCGCGACCGCTTGGCGCCGTCAAACGCCGCCCTTGTGAAGCGCGCGGTGGATTTGTGCGATAAATACCAACGCCCTGTCGCCACTTGGGCACAGGCCCGTGCGATGCTGGGGCTGGCATGACATTAGCCTGCCAGCCTCCCCTCCAGATCGGCCTTGACCGCCAAAAGCGCGGCCGTGACAAGCGCGCGCCGTTCGGCAAAGCGCGAGGTCGGGATGGGCAGGGATATGGCAAACACCTCGCCGCTAAAGTCGCGAAAGGCGATGCCTATGGCGGAAATGCCCTCGGTGTGGTCGTCGTTATCCTCGGCGAAGCCCAGTTTGCGCGCCAAGGCGAGGCGGGCGAGCAAGATGGGCAGATTGCCAGAGCCTTGGCCCCATTCGGCTTGGGCCAGCTCGATTGCGGCGTCTTCGGGCAAGATCGACAGGGCGGCGCGGCCGTTGGCGGTGGTGGTCAGGGGGAAATGCTCTCCGACAGACGAAACTGCCCGCAGGCGGTGGCTGCCCTGCACCTGATCCAAAAACACCATCTGCCCGCCGCGCAGGGCCGACAGATCAACCGTCTCGCCCGTGGCAGCCATCAGGGCGGTCAGATGCGGGCGGCACAGATCAACGGTGTTGGTGCGCGCCGCTTCGGCCAAAGCTTGCAGCTCTGGCCCCAAACGCACGCCAGCGGCGCGGGTGGCGACAAGCAGGCGTTCGTCGATCAAGGCCGCGACAATGCGCTGCACAGTCGAACGGGGCAGGGCGACCCTATCGGCGATTTGCCCAAGGCTCAGGCCCGTCTGGCTATCTTTCAACGCGCGCAGCACGGCGGCGGCGCGTGCGATCACCTGAATGCCGTCTTTGGTTTTCCCGCCGTCCTTCATGGTCGCCCTATGCCAGAGCCTACGCGCCGATTCCAGCCCGCAATGCGATACAGCCCCCTCATAGCGCGGGAATCATTTGACCGCAATGCGGTGCATATGTATCGTCATGCAAGACGGCGCTTTGCGATAGGTGGGGCGCACGGGATGGGCTTGGCCAAGGCCAGCCAAAGATCGGGGGAGGTTTAAGAATGGTCACTGTGCGCGGCATCGAATTCCAGGGCAACTTGGACAACACCATGGGGCTAGAGTTTTACAACCTGTCCCACCGCTTCGGGTTTCAGCACCCGAACTGGCCCTACTTTCAGGATGTTCAGATCGAACGCATCCATTACATGGCCAAATCCGGCGTTCTAAGCCAGCGCATCACCACCACGATGCACGCCACCACCCATATCGACGCCCCCGCCCATGTGGTGCAAGGCACGCCCTTTATCAACGAAGTGCCTCTGCCGCATTTCTTTGGCACGGGGATTGTGGTCAGCTTGCCCAAGAAGAAATGGGAGCCGATTACAGGCGAAGATTTGGAAAAGGCCTGCGGCCACGCCATCCGCCCCGGTGATGTGCTGATCATCAACACAGGCTGGCACAAGCAGTATGAAGACGGCGATTACTTTGCCTATTGCCCGGGTTTTGTGCCTTCGGCGGGCGAATGGATGGTCAAGAAAGGCGTCAAGGTCGTGGGCCACGACACCCAAGCCAATGATCACCCCTTGGCCACCGCGATTGGCCCGCAACGCAACGGCCCGCTGCTGCCGCATCTGAAGAAAGAGTATTTCGAATGGTCCGGCGGGCGCGATTGGGCCGTGGATTTCCCCGATTGGGAACCTGTCCACCAGATCCTGTTCAAAGCGGGCATTTTGGGCATCGAAAACGTCGGTGGCGATTTGGATGCCGTCACCGGCAAACGCTGCACCTTTGCCTTCTTCCCGTGGAACTGGGATCGCGGCGATGGCTGCATCATCCGCTTGGTTGCGATGATCGACAAAAGCCAAGGCTACCGGATCGAAGCCGGTGAGGCGTTTTAAACTTTCAAGCGGGGGGGCCAGCCCCCCGCATCCCCCGAAGTCGTTAGATCAGGATGACCTAGAAAGGCCAAGACCCATGCTGGTGAAACGCTTTGAAGAGGCAACGCCCTACGATGCCCCCAACCATCGGGGCGTGGTCGGTTTGCGCTTGCAGGGGTTTGAGGCGGGCGGGCCAACCAACCAATGGGTGGGCTTTTCGCAGTTCCTGCCGGGTGGCGGGGCGGGGCCGGATTCGACCCCGTTTGAGAAGGTCTATGTCGTTCTGGAAGGTTCGATGACGGTGATCGTGGCGGGTCAGGAAAGCGTGCTGGGGCCGATGGATTCTGTCACCATCGCGCCCGGCGAAGTGCGCGAAATTGTCAACCGGTCGCACCATGTCTGCAAGATGCTGGTGGTGATCCCTTACCCTGCGAAGGTGCCAGCATGAGCCTTCCAAACCCGTTGGATATGTTCGATGTCAAAGGCAAGGTCGCGCTGATCACCGGCGCGTCTGGGGCCTTTGGGGCGGTTGCTGCGCGGGTTCTGGCGGGGGCGGGGTGCCGCTTGGTGCTGGCCGCTGGCAAGGCAAGTGAGCTTGCCGCCATCGCTGCCGAATGCCGCGCTGGCGGGGCCGAGGTGGTAGAGGTCAACACAAGACCGGAGTCTGAAACCGCTTGCACCGCCTTGGTGGCTGCGGCGGTGGCGGCGTTTGGCAGTTTGGATATTCTGGTTGTCGCGTCTGGCATGAACAAGGTTGCCAAGATCGACGACATGGCGCCGGAAACCTTTCTGGCCGTGATGGATGCCAATGTGACCCAGTCTTGGCTTTTGGCCCGTGCCGCCACTGTGCAGATGAAGGCGCAGGGGCGAGGCGGCAAGATCGTGCTGGTATCCTCAGCGCGCGGGCTTTTGGGCCATCCGGCGGGTTACACCGCCTATTGCGCCAGCAAGGCTGCGGTCGATGGCATGACCAAGGCCTTGGGCTGCGAATTGGGGCCAACGGGGATTACAGTTAACGCCATTGCGCCGACGGTGTTTCGCTCGCCGCTCACCGCATGGATGTTTGACGATACGGACAACGCCAAGGCCGTGCGCGGTGGCTTTTTGGCGCGCGTGCCTAAGGGCCGCTTGGGCGAGCCAGAGGATTTGGCGGGGCCACTGTTGTTTTTAGCCTCACGTGCGTCAGATTTCTACACGGGCCACATTCTTTATGCCGATGGCGGCTATACGGCGGGATGAGATGACACAGGCGCAGATAGCGGTGATCGGGGCGGGGTTGATGGGGCATGGTATCGCCCTGACCTTTGCGCGCGCCGGTCATGCGGTGCGCGTGACGGACCCTGTGGCCGAAGCGCGGGCTGCTTTGATGGCGCGCGTCACTGACAGCTTGCGGCTGATGGGCGTGGCTAAGGAAGACATCGCGCAAATCTTGCCGCGCATCACGGTCGTCGATGGTATCGCCGCCGCTGTCAACGACGCTGCATTTGTCTTTGAAGCTGCGCCTGAAAAGATGGCGTTGAAGCAGGCGATCTTTGCCGAAATTGAAACAGCAGCGCCTGCGACGGCGATCTTGTGTTCCAACACCTCTGTCATGCCGATCACCCAGATCATGGCTAACTTGGCCGATAAGTCCCGCGCGCTTGGCACCCATTGGTGGAACCCGCCGCATCTTATTCCGCTCGTTGAGGTGATCCGCACGGCTGACACCAGCGAAGCCGCGATGGAGGCCACGATGCACCTGTTGGCGGGGGCGGGCAAAACCCCCGTGCGGGTGGAAAAGGATGTGCCCGGTTTCATCGGCAACCGCTTGCAGCACGCGCTCTGGCGCGAGGCTGTTTCGCTGGTGGAACGCGGTATCTGCGATGCCAAGGCGGTCGATGCCGTGATCAAGGCCAGCTTTGGCCGCAGGCTTGCGGTGCTGGGGCCTTTGGAGAATGCCGATCTGGTGGGAACCGATCTGACGCTCGACATCCACACCACCGTGCTGGCCGATCTGGAAAGCCGCCCCGGCCCATCGCCTCTGCTGGCGCAGATGGTGGCTGAAGGGCGCTTGGGGATGAAGTCGGGCCAAGGCTTTCACGACTGGACCCCCGATCAGGCACAAGACTTGCGCGCCAAAGTGGTTTCGCATCTTTTGGCGCTTGAAAAGCTGTTGGAGGGGTAGATGCACTCAAACCCCTTACACCCCAAGACCCCGCGCTTAGGACCAAATCCCGCAGGCGCGCAAAAAGGCCCACACCGGGCGCAGGAGACGAACGTTTAAACCGACCCCTCGGCACATGAAAGACCGGCGGGGCAACCATCACTCTGGGAGGAAAGAATGGCTCACTTCACCTATACGCGGCGCAAGTTCATCACAGCCACCACGGGGCTTATCGCGGCCCCCGCGATTTTGCGTGCCAACCGCGCTTTGGCGCAGGACGGCGTGTTCAAAATCGGCTTTGTCGCCCCCACTACCGGCCCCTTGGCAGGCTTTGGCGAGGCGCAGGATTGGATCTTGGCTGGCCTGAAAGACACGCTGGCCGGCATGACCAACAATGGCAAACCGGTCCAGATTGAAATCATCACCAAAGACAGCCAATCCAACCCCAACCGCGCAGCGGAAGTGGCGCAGGATTTGATCTTGAACGAAGGCATCAACCTGATGCTCACCCATGCCACGCCCGACACGACCAACCCCGTGGCCGACCAGTGCGAGTTGAACGAGATCCCCTGCATTTCGACCAACGCGCCGTGGCAGCCCTATTTCTTTGGCCGTGGCGGTGCGCCGGATGTGGGCTTTAACTACACTTACCACTTCTTCTGGGGGCTAGAGGATATCATCGCGAACTTCACCGCGATCTGGGATGCCTCGGGTGTCGCTAAAAAGGTCGGCGGGCTGTTTCCGAATGATGCGGATGGCAACGCTTGGGGCGATGCCAATCTGGGCCTGCCCGGCCCCTTGGCCGCCGCTGGGTACGAACTGACCGATCCGGGCCGCTATCAGCCGATGAACAACGATTTCACCAGCCAGATTGCGGCCTTTAAGGCGTCGGGCTGTGAAATTGTCACGGGCGTGATGATCCCGCCCGATTTCGCGACCTTCTGGGCCCAAGCCGCCCAACAGGGCTTTACGCCCAAGGTTGTGACGATCGGCAAGGCGCTGCTCTTCCCGTCATCCGTTGACGCGCTGGGCGATCGGGGCGATGGCTTGACGACCGAAGTGTGGTGGACGCCGGATTACCCCTATTCCTCTTCGCTGACCGGCGTTTCGGCCAAAGACTTTGGCGCGGCCTATGTGGCCGATACCGGCAAGCCGTGGACATCGACGCTGGGCTTTAGCCATGCGATCTTTGAGGTGGGTCTGGACGTGATCAAACGCGCCGCAGATCTGACCGACAAGGCATCGATCATGGAGGCGATCACAGCCACCAACCTGAACACCCTGGTCGGGCCGATCAACTGGGCCAATGGTCCGGTCAAGAACGTGACCAAAACGCCCTTGGCGGGTGGTCAGTGGCAGCGTGTCGATGGCAAGCTGGAACTGAAGATCGTCAACAACATGCAGAACCCGCAATTGCCCCTGACGGGTGAATTGAAACTGCTGGCCTGATCAATGTGCTGGGGACCGCATTGGCCCCCAGCTTGCCAAAGGGTGGCGTATGACGCTGTTATCGCTGGAAAACCTGTCAAAAAGCTACGGGGCTTTGAAAGTCACCGACGACATCTCACTCAGCGTGGCGCAGGGTGAGATTGTGGGCATTTTGGGGCCCAATGGCGCGGGCAAGACCACGCTGTTCAATCTGGTCGCAGGCACGGTGCAGCCCAATGCGGGGCGCGTGGTGTTTGCGGGCCAAGATGTGACGGGGCTTGACGCCTCGACCCGCTGTCGCATGGGCATTTCGCGCAGCTTTCAGATTCCGCACCCTTTCAACGGCATGACCGTTTTTGAAAACATCCTTGTGGGCGCCACCTTTGGCCGCCCGAATGCCACGGCCCCCCACGCCCGCGCGGCCGAGGTGTTGCGCCTGACAGGCCTTGCGCGGCGCGCCAATGACAAGGCGGGGGCGCTGACCCTGCTAGAACGCAAACGGCTAGAGATGGCGCGGGCTTTGGCCACCGACCCGGCGCTGTTGCTGCTGGATGAAATAGCCGGCGGCTTGACCGAACGCGAATGCCAAGCGCTGCTGGATGCTGTGCGCGAAGTGCATGCCACGGGGGTGACGATTGTGTGGATCGAACATGTGGTGCACGCCCTGCTGTCGGTGGCGCAGCGACTGGTTGTGGTGGATTTTGGCGTGAAGATCGCCGATGGCCCGCCCGCCGAAGTTCTCGCCTCAAAAGACGTGCAGTCGGTTTACATGGGGGCCGAAGAGCATGTCTGACGGCTTGGTGGTGGAAGGTGTTGAAAGCTTTTATGGCGATTTCAAAGCCTTGCATGGCGTGTCGCTGGCGTTAGAGCCGGGCAAGGTGCTGGCCTTGATCGGGGCGAACGGCGCGGGAAAATCAACGCTGCTCAAATCCATCTGCGGCTTGGTGTCGCCCAAGGCGGGGCGTGTCACATGGCGCGGACGTGACATTACGGGGCTGGGGGGCGCACAGACTGTGGCACTTGGCATAGCCCTTGTGCCCGAAGGTCGCCGCTTGTTTAAATCGCTCTCGGTCGAGGAAAATCTGATCTTGGGCGGGCAAATCGGCCGCTCTGGCCCTTGGGGGTTGCAGCGGCTTTATGACCTGTTCCCCATTCTGCAAGAAAAACGCCACCAACCTGCCACCTCACTTTCGGGCGGGCAGCAACAGATGGTGGCGATTGGCCGCGCCTTGATGTCAAATCCCGATCTGGTGCTGTTTGACGAGCTAAGTCTTGGCCTTGCGCCCATCGTGATCAAAGACATCTACGCTCAACTGCCCAAAATCACGGGGCAGGGGATGAGTGCGATCTTGGTCGAGCAAGACGTGACCCGTGCGCTGAACGCCGCCAACCAATTCCTGTGTCTGGTCGAGGGGCGGGTTTCGTTGTCTGGCAAGCCCCAAGACCACAGCCGCGACGCGATTTCCGCCGCTTATTTCGGAACCTAAAATGGATTTGATCAACATCATTTTGCAAGGCGTTCTGGTCGGCGGGCTTTATGCGCTGTTTGCCGCGGGCCTGTCGCTGATCTTTGGCGTGATGCGTTTGGTCAACATCGCGCACGGCGATCTGATCGTGTTGGCCGCCTATATCGCGATGGAGGTGATCAGGCTTTCGGGCCTGCCGCCCTTGGTGGCGCTGATCTTCGTTGTGCCGGTGATGGCGGCCTTTGGCTATGCCCTGCAACGCGGCATCTTGAACCGCACTTTGGGCGGTGATCTGCTGCCCCCCTTGCTCGTCAGCTTTGGCCTGTCGGTGATCTTGCAAAACGGGCTGCTGGCGGTCTTTACCGCTGACAGCCGCAAGCTGGATGCGGGGGTGTTGGAAACCGCCTCGGTCAGCTTTGGCGGCCTGTCGATCGGCCTTTTGCCCGCGCTGATGTTTGCCACCGCCGTGGCTGTGATCGCAGCCTTGCAATTCATGTTCTACAAAACCGCCCTAGGCCGCGCCTTTCGCGCGACATCTGACGATGCCGAGATTGCGGAACTGATGGGCCTAGACCGCCGCCGCGTTTACGCTTGGGCTATGGCGTTGTGCTTAGGCGTGGTGGCGATTGCAGGGGTGTTCTTGGCGATCCGGTCGAACTTTGACCCGTTCATGGGCCCGGGCCGGCTGATTTTCGGCTTTGAAGCGGTGATCATCGGTGGCTTGGGCAACCTGTGGGGCACGCTGGCGGGCGGGGTGATCTTGGGTGTGGCCCAAGGGTTGGGTGCGGCGATTGACCCGGGTTGGCAGATACTGGCGGGCCATGTGGCGTTCTTGCTGATCTTGGCCATCAAACCGCGCGGATTGTTTCCAAGGATGGACGGATGATGCAGTTTACCATTTCCCGCGCCACAATCACGTCACGCATCGCGGGCGTCTTTGCCCTTCTGCTGCTGGTGGTGCTGGCCGCAGCGCCTTGGTGGGCCAGCTCGTCATTCCTGCATTTGGCTGGCGAGTTCGCCGTCTACCTCGCCCTTGCCACCCTTTGGAACCTGCTTGCGGGCTATACCGGCCTCGTCTCGGTCGGCCAGCAAGCCTATGTCGGCTTGGGCGGCTATATCACCTTCAGCTTGGCGCTGTTCTTGGGCGTGCATCCTTTGTTGGCGATCCCCTTGGCGGGGCTGGTGGCGGCCTTGGTCGCCATACCCGTGGCTTCGCTGGTGTTTCGCTTAGCAGGGGCCTATTTCGCCATCGGCACTTGGGTCATGGCCGAGGTGTTTCGCCTGATCGCCGCCCAAGCCACCGCTTTGGGTGGTGGGTCAGGCATCAGCCTGCCCGCCACTGTCACCAAGGAATTGGGCGGCAAATGGCTGCGCGAGGCGTCGATTTTTTGGCTCGCCTTGGCGCTTGGTGCAGGTTGCTTGGCGCTGGTCTATCTGCTGCTGCGTTCGCGCATCGGGCTGGCGCTGACGGCCATCCGCGACAGCGAGGTGGCATCAACTTCGCTGGGCATCCGCATCGGGCGGGTGAAACATGTGCTTTATGTGCTAGTGGCGGGGCTTACGGCGATGATCGGCGCGCTGATCAGCCTGCAAAAACTGCGCGTTTCGCCGGATGCGGCGTTCAGCGTGAACGACTGGACAGCCTTTGTGATTTTCATCGTCGTCATCGGCGGCATCGGCACGATTGAAGGGCCAATCATCGGCACGATCGTCTATTTCCTGCTGCGGGAATTTCTGGCCGATTTCGGCACGCTTTATCTGCTGTTTCTGGGCACCTTGGCCATCGTGGTGATGCTGGGCGCCCCCAAGGGCCTGTGGGGCTATGCGGCGGAACGCTTTGGCTGGTCGCTGTTTCCGGTCGGCTACCGCATTCATTTTAAGGAGTAATTTATGGCCAAGCGCCCAAAGACAATCATCACCTGTGCCATCACGGGGGCGATCCACACCCCCAC
>CAMAYO010000002.1 GCA_945862465.1 Pseudorhodobacter antarcticus
TGGTTGCCAAAATGGCCCGAGACAAAGATCACCCCGCGCCCCTCGGCTTGCGCGGCCAGAATAGGGGCCATGCCTGCGCCAAGTATGGGCGCGTCGGCGACAAGGGCTTTGAAGGCTTTTGGCGAATAAAGCTCGGCCAAGGTGCGCCCTGCGTTGTCGCAAACGGCGCGGGTGATGGCATCGACCCGCGCTTGCGGCAAATCGGGCCAGATCAGCGCCAAATTGGCGCGCACCCGTTGGCCATAGCCAGCAAAGGGCGCAATCACCGCGCGCATGACCCAGCCCCCCAAGGGAATGCGCCAGCGATAGGGCAGGATGCGCAACAGGGCCAAAAGCCCCATCACGACCAGATTCTGCCCCCTGTCCAACAGGTCAGCGATCCGCAAAGCCGAGGCAGAAGGTGCGCGCTTGTTGCCCAAGGATCCTATGCCGGCGACTTGGCCGCGCCGGCCCTTTCTTGACGCCAGACATAAAGCCCTGCCAAGGCGATCACAAGCGCGCCCAACAGCGTAAACTCATCAGGCCAAGCGCTGTAGATGGCGATGGACCAGATCACGGCAAAGACCATGTCCAGATAGCCAAAGGGGGCCAGCACCGCCGCCTCGGCCAGCGAATAGGCGCGGATGGTGAAGAACTGAGCTATTGCCCCCAGCGCACCCAGCAAGGCAAACAGCGGAATATCGGCCAAGGCGATGGGCTTCCATGAAAAGGGCAAAAGGACCGAGGTGATGATAGACCCGAAAAGCGCTGCGTAAAACATCGAGGCCCAAGGGGTTTCTTGTGCGCCCACCAGCCGTGTCAGCAGCATATTGGCCGAATAGCAGACCGCACAGGCCAAAGGCAGAAAGGCCGCAGCAGAGAAAACCCCCATGCCGGGGCGGATCAAGATCAAGGCGCCAATCATCGCCACACCCACCGCAATCAACCGCGCGCGGGTGAGTTTCTCGCCCAAAAATAGCCCCGCGCCCAAAGTGATCAGCACGGGGTTGATGTCGGCCAAAGCCGTCGCCTCGGCCAAGCCGATGTAGTGCAACGAGGTGAAGAACAAGATCGTCGTGCCCAGTTGCGTGGCCGATCGCAGCACGTGCCAACCCGGAAGTTTGGTGCGCACGGCGCTGGTCAGTTTTGGGCCAAGGTAGATCAACACAAAGGCCAATTGGCCCACATTGCGCGCCCAGACAGCCTCGATCGCGGGGTAGTGGGCGACCAAATGCTTGGCCAAGGCATCCATCGCGGTGAAAAAGAAGATGGCGATGGTCAGAAAGGCGATGCCCTTGCTGGTGGCGGGAAGGGCCGTCTTGATCACGAGATATCCTTGGCGCTTAGGCAGGTGCGTCAAGGTAAGCGCGCTGTGTCCCAAGGGCAAGGGTTGCTGGCGCGCGTCAGCCGGCATGCCTTGGCCGGCGGGCCTAGTCGTCGGGCTGTTGCAAGGTGATCTCGCCACTGGTTTCCAGCTGGCGGATCACGGCCACGATCTTGCCCAAGGCTTGCTCTCCCTCTTTCGATTTGACCTTGCCGCGAAAGCTGGCTTCTTCGCGCAGCGTTTGGGCCATGCGTTGTGGCAGGCAGGTCAAAATGAATTCGGCAGAGGGTTCAAGCTTGGGTTGGCCGCGCGCATAAGCCAAGGCGATGGCAAGATCGGCCTGATCCACCAAGCGGACCACAGCAGGCACATCGCGCGGGCCCAGTTTGGTGCGGATATGTTCAAAGGGCAAAAGCCATTTTTCCACCGTTTCGGCAAATTGGGCGTCTTCTTCTTGCAGGCCTTTCATCAGACTGTCGCGCAGGGCGGCGGGCGCGCTGGTTAAGATGGCCCCCACCCTTTCGCCGGGGCGGGCCTTAAAGGCCTTGATCGGGCGGTTATCCAGCTGTTCGGCCACCGAAAGGCCAATGCGGCGCACGGCTTCGGGGGCGATGTCACCGGTCAAAGACACGGCATAGGCCAAATGCCGCGCGCGTTCGCCCGGGACTTTGGACAAAAGCTCTGCCGCAAGGGCTGCGGGCAATTTCGACAGGATCACGGCGCAAACCTCAACCCCTTCTTCCAGCAAGACAGGCAAAAGCACTTCGGCGGGAAGTGAGGTGATCCTTTGCCAAGGATCGTCGCCGCTGTGATGGGCAGACAGGCGGCGCAAACGGCCTGTGGCCCCATCAGACAAGTGGCGTTCCATCAAAGACAAAGCGCCCGGTAGGCCGTTGGGAAAGGACAGGCCCAGCCCTTCCAACTCGGCCAGAAACTCGCGCACGACAGACTGCAATGTATGGTTCGACACCCGGCGCATCTGGCCCATTTGCTGTGTGAGGGCTGTTTGCAGGTCTTCGGGCAGCGAGGCCAGATCAAGGCTTGCCCCTTCTGACAGCAAAAGCCGCACGATGATGGCGGCTTTTTCGCGTGGGCTGACTGTTTCGCCGATGGCAGACCCGCGCGGCGAAGCCAAAGCGCCCGTGTTTGACAAACTGGCCTGCGCGTTGATTGCCATGAAACCCCCGATTCGTGCTGACGTTCAGCCTAGGGGCGTGGGTGTAAAGTGCGGGTTAACAGCGCAGGGTCAGGTGCCAAAAACCCGCTTGAAAATCGTGTCGACATGCTTGGTGTGATAAGCCAGATCGAACTTCTCTTCGATCTGGTCGGGCGATAGGGCGGCGGTCACTTCGGCGTCAGCCAGAAGTTCGGTTTTGAAATCGGCCCCGTGTTCCCACACTTTCATCGCGTTGCGCTGCACCAAACGATAGCTGTCCTCGCGGCTGACACCGGCTTGGGTGAGTGCTAAAAGCACGCGCTGGGACATCACCAATCCTTTGAACTGGTTCATGTTTTTCAGCATGTTTTCAGGGTAGATCACCAGTTTTTCAATCACGCCCGCCAGACGGTGCAGGGCGAAATCCAGTGTGATCGTGGTGTCTGGCCCAATGGCGCGTTCTACGGACGAATGCGAAATATCGCGCTCGTGCCACAGCGCCACGTTTTCCAAAGCCGGCGTCACGGCAGAGCGCACCAAGCGCGCCAGACCGGTCAAATTCTCGGTCAAGACCGGATTGCGTTTGTGCGGCATGGCGGACGAGCCTTTTTGGCCCGGAGAGAAAAACTCCTCCGCCTCAAGCACTTCGGTGCGCTGCATATGGCGAATTTCGGTTGCGACGTTTTCGATGGAAGATGCGATCACCCCCAAAGTGGCGAAATACATCGCATGGCGGTCGCGCGGGATGACTTGGGTTGAGATGGGTTCAGGCACAAGCCCCATCATGGCGCAGACGTGTTCTTCGACCGAGGGGTCGATGTTGGCAAATGTGCCCACAGCGCCAGAAATAGCGCCTGTCGCTACTTCGGCGCGTGCGTTGATCAGGCGGGCGCGGCCACGGGCCATTTCGGCGTAAAAGCGCGCGAAGGTTAGGCCCATGGTGGTGGGTTCGGCGTGAATGCCGTGGCTGCGGCCAATGCGCACGGTGTTCTTATGCTCAAAGGCGCGGGTTTTCAGGGCAGCCAGAACGCGGTCCAGTGCCACCAGCAAAAGGTCTGCAGCGCGGCACAGTTGGATGTTAAAGGTCGTGTCCAAAACGTCCGACGATGTCATGCCCTGATGCACAAAGCGCGCCTCATCGGCGCCGACAATCTCGGCCAGATGGGTCAGGAAAGCGATCACATCGTGCTTGGTGACGGCCTCGATCTCGTCAATCCGCGCGACATCAAAGGTCGCGTCCTTGGCCTTCCACACCGCTTGCGCATTGGCTTTGGGGATCGTGCCATTGGCGGCCATGGCATCACAGGCATGCGCTTCGATCTGGAACCAGATGTTAAAACGGCTTTCGGGCGACCAGATGGCCACCATTTCGGGGCGGGAGTAGCGCGGGATCATGGGGTGGCCTTTCGATGCAGACACAGCCCCCATAATCGCCAAGGGGGCGGGGTGCAAGATCGGGGGCCTTGATGGCGCGGGCTTAGCCCAAAAGGCGCGGGTCGAAGGGGTATTTGGTTAGGTTTTCAAAGCCTGTGTCCGTGATCAACACCTGATCTTCCAGCTTGATGGAAAAATCACCGCCTTCGGGCGACACCAGCGCTTCGACACACAGGGTCATGCCCGGTTCCAGCACATGGTCGAACGACCCTTCCACCCAAGAATCCGGATAAGGCACATAGGGCCATTCGTCACACAGGCCCACGCCGTGCATTTTGCACGAATATTTGCCCTTCCAATATTGCCCGTCCAATTGGTGGCCGGAATGCACAATATCCCTAATCCGCGCGCCGGGTTTGAGCAGGTCCATATTCACGCGGATATGGTCCAGCGCGTGGTGCATGGCGGATACCATGGCATTGGTTGGCCGCCCATCGCCCACCCACCATGTGCGCGAGATGTCGATGCACATACCGTAGCAGCCGATCAGATCGGTATCAAAGGCCACGATCTCGTTGGTCTGCACGATCCTTGGGCCGCATTCTTGAAACCACGGGTTGGTGCGCTTGCCCGAGGCCAAAAGTCGCGTCTCGATCCACTCGCCGCCGCGCTTGATATTGCCCTTGTGCAGTTCGGCCCAGATCGCGTCTTCGGACATATCGCCCTTGGGCACGCCCAAGCGGGTGGCCTCTTCCATCTCGGCCATCGCCGCCTCGCAGGCGTGGTGGGCGCAGCGCATCGCCAAAATGTCATCGGGGCCTTTGATCGAACGCGCGCGTTCGGTGACCTCTTCGCCTTCCATCACCTCAAACCCGGCGCGTTCTAAGGCCCGCAACCCGTGGACCATAATTTTGTCCACAGCCAAGCGGCGGTTTGAACCGGCATGGGCGCGCATCACTTCATCGACTTGGGCGGCGAAGTTCTTGGCGTCATTGGCAGAGGTGTCGCCCGTCACCGAATAAAAGAACGACGCCCCAGAGCGCAGTTCTTTGACCAAGGGGTTGAACGTGACAAGGAAGGGAGAGTTCTTATATTCCCACATCACCATATGCCCGTCGGCACAGATCAGGCAGGCGCGAAAGGGGTTGTGGCTGTTCCACAGCTGCATATTCGTCGTGTCGGTGGCGTAGCGGATGTTCATGGGATCATACATCAGCAAGCCGCCGTAGCCGCGCGCCACCACGGCATCGACCATGCGCTTCCAGCGGTATTCGCGCATTTGGGCAAGGTTGGGCAGGGTGAGGCCAGCGGCCTCCCACTCGCGAAACGCAAGCTGGGTCGGGCCAATTTCGATGCGGTCATTGTCGTTGGGCGTGCCGTCGCCCAGCGTGGCCCCGCGCGATGGGTCAATCTTGCGCCGATCTGCGTAATGGTCTGCCATGTCTGCCCCCTGTTTCATGGCAGTTTGCGCTGTGGGGGCGGGGGGTCTTTGCCATGTGCGACAGGGGGTGTCGGATTTGGACGGGGCAGAAACGCAAAAGGGGCGCATCGCTGCGCCCCTTTGTCGTCATGCTGATCAGATCAGCAGGAATAATACATCGCGTATTCAATCGGGTGCGGTGTGTGTTCAAAGGCGTAAACCTCTTCCCACTTCAGCGCCATGTAGGATTCCAACTGGTCGCGGGTGAACACGCCGCCCGCCAGCAGGAAGTCCATATCCTTGGCCAATTCGTCCAGCGCTTCGCGCAGCGAACCGCAAACAGTCGGGATTTCGGCCAGTTCTTCCGGCGGCAGATCGTACAAGTCTTTGTCCGATGCAGGGCCCGGGTCGATCTTGTTCTTGATGCCGTCTAGGCCAGCCATCATCAGGGCCGCGAAGGCCAGATAGGGGTTGGCTGCCGGATCGGGGAAGCGGGCTTCCACGCGCTTGGCTTTGGGCGATTCTGTCCACGGAATACGAACGCAACCGGACCGGTTGCGGGCCGAGAACGCGCGCAGAACCGGCGCTTCAAAGCCTGGAATCAGGCGCTTGTAGCTGTTGGTCGACGGGTTGGTGATGGCGTTCAGCGCCTTGGCATGGAGCAGGATACCGCCAATGAAATACAGCGCTTCTTGAGACAGGTCGGCGTATTTATCGCCTGCAAACAGAGGCTTGCCGTCTTTCCAGATCGACATGTTCACGTGCATCCCCGAGCCGTTATCGCCCTTCATGGGCTTGGGCATGAAGGTCACGGTCTTGCCGTAGGCGGCTGCCACGTTGTGGATGACGTATTTGTACTTTTGGATATTGTCAGCCTGTTCCACCAAGCCGCCAAAGATCATGCCAAGTTCGTGCTGGGCCGTGGCCACTTCGTGGTGGTGCTTGTCCACCCGAATGCCCATGCGCTTCATGGTCGACAGCATTTCAGACCGCAGGTCTTGGGCTGCGTCAATCGGGTTCACCGGAAAGTAGCCGCCCTTGTGGGGCGCACGGTGGGCCAAGTTGCCGCCTTCAAACGCTGCATCGGTATTCCAAGCCGCATCTTCCGAATCGATCTGATAAGACACTTTGTTGGGGGCAACCTGATAGCGCACGTCGTCGAAGATGAAGAATTCAGCTTCGGGGCCGAAATAGGCCGTGTCACCAATGCCCGAGGCTTTGAGGTAAGCTTCCGCCTTCAGCGCGATTTGGCGCGGGCAGCGATCATAAGCCTCGTTCGTGTCGGGCTCGACCACGTTGCAATGCACGCAGAGTGTTTTCTCGGCATAGAAGGGGTCCATATAGACCGATGCCGCATCGGGCATCAGTTTCATGTCGGACTGGTCAATCGACTTCCATCCGGCAATCGAGGACCCGTCGAACATAAAGCCTTCTTCAAAGAAGTCTTCGTCGACCAGATCCGCCACCAGCGTCACGTGCTGCAGCTTGCCTTTGGGGTCGGTAAAACGGATGTCGACGTATTCGACGTCTTCGTCCTTGATCAGTTTCAGAGCTTTCTTGACTGCGCTCATCATGCTGCCTTTCGGGTTGAGGTTAAGACAATGGGTAGGGATCTGATGGATCCGTCGGTTTAGATGGCGTCGTCGCCCGATTCGCCCGTGCGGATACGAATGGCCTGTTCGACGGTGGACACGAATATTTTGCCGTCACCGATCTTGTCAGTGCGCGCGGCAGATATGATGGCTTCAATCGCGGCGTCAACCATATCGTCGGCCAAGACCACCTCGATTTTCACCTTGGGCAGAAAGTCGACCACATATTCTGCGCCGCGATAGAGTTCGGTATGCCCCTTTTGGCGGCCAAAGCCTTTGACCTCGGTCACGGAAAGACCTTGAATGCCCGCTTCTTGCAGAGCCTCTTTGACTTCATCAAGTTTGAATGGCTTGATGATGGCCTCGATCTTTTTCATGCGCCCCCCAAGGGTTTCTGGTGTCAGGCCGTCTGATCACTTCCGGTGGGGCGGGACAATTGATCAGGCGACTGGCGGGCAGGAATGCGGCGGGATTCTGCGCAGCGCGATGAAATTATGGGCGGTATCGCACAAAAATTGTGCGAACGGCGAACAAAGGGGCGCAAGGTATGACCGATCTTCTAACCAATGCCCAAATGCGCGCCGTTGAGGCAGCGGCCATTGTCCAAGGGCGGGTCAACGGGCGGGTGTTGATGGAGCGCGCTGGGGAATGTGTGGTGGCCTTCATTATCATCACTTGGCCCGACCTATTGAACGATGTGGGACGCGCGGTTGTTTTGTGCGGTCCGGGCAATAATGGCGGCGATGGCTATGCGGTGGCGCGCCTGCTGCGCGATCGGTATTGGCAGGTGTTTGTGCATGGGACGGCGGCGGGCGGCGGCGATGCAGGCGATCTGGCGCGGGCGTGGGTTGAAGAGGGGGGGCAGGTGTTGCCCTTGACCTCTGAGGCGCTGATGGCGTCGATGCAGGGCGCTACGGTGGTTGTCGATGCGCTGCTGGGGATTGGGCAGGTGCGTTCGGCCGATGCATTGCTAGAGCCTGTTGTGCAGGCGCGGGCTTTGTCAGCCGTTCAGCGCTGGGTCGCGGTGGATGTGCCTACGGGGCTGAACGCCGACAGCGGGCGGCTGACGGGGGCGCTGGTGTGCAAGGCCGATCTGACCGTAACCTTTCACCGCGCCAAACTGGGCCATCATCTGGCGCAGGGGCCCGAAATATGCGGCAAATTGGCCGTAGCGAATTTGCGGATTTCCAGCGGCGAAGTCGCAGGCCTTCGGCTGGCGGCACCCGCGGTGGGATTGGGCAAGGGGGCGGGGCATAAGTTCAGTCACGGCCACGCGGTGATCTTGGGCGGCCCCTCAGGGCAAGGCGGGGCCGCAAGGCTGGCAGCGCGGGGGGCTTTGCGGGTGGGGGCAGGGGTGGTGACGCTGGCCTGCCCACAGCACGCTTTGGCCGAGAATGCCGCGCGGTTGGATGCGGTGATGCTGCGGGTCGTCGAGGATGGGGCGGCGCTGACGGCGGCTTTGGAAGATGGCAGGATCACCGCACTTTGTCTGGGGCCAGGATTGGGCTTGGAGGCGCGGGCTTTGGGATTGGTGCGGGCGGCTTTGCAGGCAGGGAAAAAGCGCCAATTGCCCACTATGCTGGATGCGGATGCTTTGACCTTGCTGTCACGCGATCCCAGCCTTGTGGCGGCGCTGCATCCGGCCTGTGTCCTAACCCCGCACGGCGGAGAGTTTGCGCGTCTGTTCCCAGATCTGGCTGAGAGATTGCAAGATGGACCAAGCGCAGATGTCAGCTATTCCAAGGTTGACGCCACAAAAGCTGCCGCCAAGCGGGCAGGGTGCATTGTGCTGTTCAAAGGAGCGGACACTGTCATCGCCGCACCCGATGGCGCCTGTGCGCTGAGTGCCGCCACCTATGACGCCGCAGCCCCATGGCTTGCCACGGCGGGGTCGGGCGATGTGCTGGCGGGGATCATTTGCGGTCTTTTGGCGCGAGGATTTGCGCCGCAACAGGCAGCAGAAACGGGGGCTTGGCTGCACCAAGCTGCGGCGCGTCAGTTTGGCGCGGGCCTCATTGCCGAAGATTTACCCGACCAATTGCCCGCCGTTTTTAGCGCCTTGGGCCTGTAAGCCCGCTGGCCCAAACAGAGGCGGCCAAAAACCTGCTATTTTCCCCTCGCATCCTGTGGAAGCCTTTGTTAGAAGGACGCGGATTTTGCTGGGATTGTGCTTAGGCCTCGTCAGGGGTCGGGGGGCTTTTACGGCTTAAAAATGCGGGTGTGGCGAAATTGGCAGACGCACCAGATTTAGGTTCTGGCGCCGCGAGGCGTGGGGGTTCAAGTCCCTCCACCCGCACCAGACAGGGATGAGAAGGACGAAAGAATGCAGGTCACCGAGACCCTTAAAGACGGACTGAAGCGCGCCTACACCATCACGGTGACAGCGGCTGAACTGGACGCCAAGGTCAACGAAAAGCTGGTCGAGGCGCAGCCCGACGTTGAGATCAAGGGCTTTCGCAAGGGCAAAGTCCCGATGGCCATCCTGAAAAAGCAATTCGGTCAGCGCATCATGGGCGATGCGATGCAAGAAGCCATCGATGCGGCGATGAAAAGCCATTTCGACGCCTCGGGCGATCGTCCGGCGATGCAGCCCGATGTGAAAATGGTGGGCGGCGACGCTTGGAAAGAAGGTCAGGATGTTGTGGTCGAGATGACCTACGAATCCCTGCCGCCTATTCCGGATGTCGATGCATCCAAGATCAAACTGGACCGTTTGATGGTCAAGGCCGACGAGGCTTCGGTGGAGGAGGCTTTGACGAACTTGGCCTCTTCGGCGCAAAGCTTTGAAGACCGCAAAAAGGGCACCAAGGCCAAAGACGGCGATCAGGTGACGATCGACTTCAAGGGCTCGGTTGACGGCGTGGCCTTTGATGGCGGTGCTGGCGAGGATTATCCGCTGGTTCTGGGCTCGAACTCGTTCATCCCGGGGTTTGAGGCGCAATTGGTTGGTGCTGCGGCAGGCGATGCTGTCAGCGTGAACGTGACCTTCCCCGAAGCCTACGGTGCCGCCCACTTGGCTGGCAAAGCCGCGGTGTTTGAATGCACAGTGAAAGCCGTGAAAAAGCCGGTTCCGGCCGAGTTGAACGACGAGTTGGCCAAGAAATACGGCGCAGAAGACATGGCAGCTTTGCGCGGCCAGATCAGCGAGCGGCTTGAGGCAGAATACCGCACAGCAGCCCGCGCCGTGATGAAGCGGTCTTTGCTGGACCAGTTGGACGCCTTGGTGAAGTTTGACTTGCCCGCCAGCTTGGTGGACGCAGAAGCCAACCAGATCGCGCACCAACTGTGGCACGAAGAAAACCCGCATGAACATGGCCACAACCATGGCTCCATCGAGACGACTGAAGAGCATAAGGTTCTGGCCGAACGCCGTGTGCGCTTGGGTCTTTTGTTGGCCGAGGTGGGCCGTAAGGCCGAAGTGACCGTCTCGGATCAGGAAATGACCCAAGCTGTCTTGAACGCGGCGCGTCAGTACCCGGGCCAAGAGCGCGCTTACTTTGAGTTTGTGCAGAAGAACCAGCAAGTGCAGCAGCAACTGCGCGCCCCTTTGTTTGAAGACAAGGTTGTCGACCACATCGTGGCTGGCGCCAAAGTGAAGGACAAAGACATCACCAAAGCCGCGCTGCAAAAGTTGGTTGAAGCGCTGGACGAGATGTAAGCTTTCGCTTTTTCGCTAAAAATCAAAGGGCTGCAACGTGATGTTGCAGCCCTTTTCTTTGCGCTTTAGACCTCTTTCGCCTTGGGCGTTTCCACGCCCTCGGCGCGCAGCACATAGATCCCCGCAGCCACGATGATGGCGATGCCCAGCCAACCCATCGCATCGGGCCATTGTTGCCAGATCAGCCAGCCCCAAAGGATGCCCCAAAAGGCAAAGCTGAACTCAAAAGGGGCAACGACTGAGGATTGGCCGATGCGGTAGGCTTGGGTCAGAAGCGTCAGACCCACGGCGGCGATCAGGCCGCAGGTGCACATCAGGCCAGCATCCAACAGGGTCGGCATAACCCAGCCACGGGTCAGGAAGGCAAGGCTTGGGTGCATCGCCTCGGCATGGTTTCCGCTGCCATAGGCGACCGATAGGGCCAAGCCGCAAATCAAGAAGGCGTTGTTGCCCCAAAAGGCCATAGCGGCGGCGCTATCTTTGGTGCCCATGGTGCGCGCCATGATCATCGACAGGGCATAGGCAAAGCCGCCAAGGATGGGCAGCAGCGCCGCCCAGTCAAAGAGGTCTCCGCCGGGGCGAATGATGATCACCACGCCAAGAAAGCCCACTGCGACAGCCAGCCAGCGTTGCAGCGAGACATGCTCTTTAAGCATCACGACAGACAGGATCACGATGATCAACGGTGCTGTGAAATACAGCGCCACGGTGGTGGCCATGGGCAGGGCGGCAAGGGCCAGATAATACGACGTATAGGCCACAAAGTTCAAAAGCCCCCTTGCAAGCAGGGTGCCCCAACGCTTGCTGATCAGGCCCGAAAGCCCGCCGTCATACCAAGCCACGATGCCCAGCATAAAGGGAATGGCCGTGATCGAGCGCAGCACCATGGCTTCGGACAGGGGGTAGTCGGACGAAAGCAGCTTTAGGATCAGGTCCTGCACAGAAAAGATCGCGATGCCCGCGCATAGGCACAGAATTCCCACAACATTGGCTGAACGTTTCATGAGGCGTGGTCCAGCATTGGGGGCATCTTTCAGGTCGCTCTGCCAAATCAATCTGCGGGCATAAAGCCCATTGGGCTGTTCTGGCGGCGACATGGCGCGTCGGGCATGCGAAAGCCGCGCAAGGTTTCCCCGCGCGGCTGACTTTAATCATAAGACCCAGATTAACGCGCGTCGCGCGGATCAAAGTCGTTGGCAGCGCCGATGTCGTCGAAGAGTTCGGCGATTTCAAATTCGGCTTCGGCTTCCGCTTCGGCGGCCAGTTCTTGGATCGATTTGCCAGCCGCTTGCAGTTCGGCCTCTTCGATCGAACGGGCGACGTTCAGCTTGACCTTGACCACAACTTCGGGGTGCAGGGTCACGCTGACCGTGTGCATCCCAAGTTCTTTGATCGGGCGGTCCAGCACAACCTGCGCGCGGTTCACGGTGAAGCCCGCGTCGGTTGCAGCTTCGGCGGCGTCACGGGTGGTGACAGAGCCGTAAAGCGCGCCCGCGTCGGATGCCGAGCGGATGACGGTGAAGATCTGGCCGTCGAGTTTTGCGCCCACAGCTTCGGCTTCTTTTTTCGTCTCGAGGTTGGTTACTTCCAACTGGGCTTTCTTCAGCTCGAACGTTTTCACGTTGGCAGCCGAAGCGCGCAGGGCTTTGCCTTGGGGCAAAAGGAAGTTGCGGGCGAAACCGTCTTTGACGGTGACGACTTCACCCATTTGGCCCAGCTTGGCCACGCGTTGAAGAAGAATCACTTGCATGTCTGTGTCCTCACTTCACGGCATAGGGCAGCAGGGCAAGGAAGCGGGCGCGCTTGATGGCCGTGGCCAGTTCGCGTTGCTTCTTGGCCGAGACGGCGGTGATGCGCGAGGGAACGATCTTGCCACGCTCGGAGATGTAGCGTTGCAGCAAGCGCGTGTCCTTGTAGTCGATTGCCGGAGCATTGTCGCCCGAGAAGGGGCATACTTTGCGGCGACGGAAAAATGGTTTGTTCGCCATGATTTAGCGTCCTTTCCTGTGCCTGAAGATCAACGACGCGGGGCTGAGGAGCGTTCGCCCCCAAAGCCACCCGAGCGTTCACGGTCGCCGCCGCCAAAGCCGCCGCCACCAAAGCCGCCCGACCGTTCACGGTCGCCGCCAAAGGAGCGTTCCCGACGTTCGCCGCCGCCAAAACCACCCTCGGGGCGGTCGCCGCGGTCACGTTCGTCGCGCTTTTGCATTTGGACTGAGGGGCCCTCGACATGGGCGTCGACCTTGATGGTCAAAACGCGCATCACGTCTTCATGCAGGCCCATCAAACGCTCCATTTCCTGAATCGCGGCCGAAGGCGCATTCGATTTCAGAAAGGCGTAGTGGCCCTTGCGGTTTTTGTTGATCTTGTAGGCCATCGTCTTGACGCCCCAGTATTCGCGTTCAACGATGGACCCACCGTTGTCAGTGACGACTGTTGCGAAATGCTCGATCAGCCCTTCGGCCTGCGCGGAGGACAAATCCTGACGCGAGATGAAAACATGCTCGTAAAGCGGCATGTAAGCTCCAGTTCTTTAAGCGCATTTCATAGGACGGGCGTCAACTTTCCGCGGCCCGTCCACGAGAGGCTGCGCCGGTTCATGGGATTGCGGAAAGTGAGGGCTGTATAGCGGGTTTTGATCGGGATGCAAGGGTTGGGAAGACGCCCTTGCAGGGGGGCGTGGGCATGGCGTTATTTGGCCGAGTTGGGCAGACCGAGGAGCCTGTCGAAGGCCCAAGTGAAGGCCCAAGCATAGACAAGGAATAGGGCGATCAGGACGGCTTCATAGGTAAAGGCCAGCCAAAGTGTGGTGGACAGCCACCATGCCGTGGCGGGCAGTAAGATCAAAACAAGGCCACCTTCGAACAGCACAGCGTGGACGGTGCGCCGCAGGGGGGAGCGGCCTTTGGTGGTTTGGCGCGTCTCCCATGCTTCAAAGGCCGTGTTGAACAGGAAGGACCATGACAGGGCGACAGCGGCGCTGAAGACGGCGAGCGAGAAGGATTTCGCACTGCCCGCTTCAGACATCAGGCGCAGTGCCCCTGTGGCCATGATTATGCCGCCGGTTTCAAAGGCGACGGCGTAGATGATTTTGCGAAGGGCGGGGCGCATGATGCTCGGATTGGTTTTGGGGCAGATTGCAGGTCGGGGCGTTGCGCGCAAGGGCTGTATTGGGTAAGCCGTTCCAAACGAACGGGAGGATCACATGAGCCGCGCCTATGTATTTCCGGGCCAAGGGGCCCAAGCCATCGGGATGGGCAAGGCCTTGGCCGAGGCTTATCCGCAAGCCCGCGCTGTCTTTGACGAGGTGGACGAGGCTTTGGGCGAAAAGCTGTCGGCGGTGATCTGGGACGGCGACATCGAAACGCTGACGCTGACGGCCAATGCGCAGCCTGCGCTGATGGCAACGTCGATCGCGGCGCTGCGCGCCTTGGAGGCCGAGGGGTTCGGGATTGGCCAGGCGGCTTATGTTGCGGGCCATTCCTTGGGGGAATATTCCGCCCTGTGTGCCGCAGGGGCGTTAGGGTTGGCCGACACAGCACGCCTATTGCGCATTCGCGGCCGTGCCATGCAAGAGGCGGTTCCCGTGGGCTTGGGGGCTATGGCGGCTTTGCTGGGCTTGGATTTCGCGGCGGCGACCGAAGTCGCGGCAGAAGCGGCGCAGGGTGAAGTGTGCCAAGCGGCCAACGACAATGATCCCGCGCAGGTGGTGGTTTCCGGTCACCGTGGCGCGGTAGAGCGTGCTTTGGACATTGCCAAGGCCAAGGGGGCCAAGCGCGCTATTCTTCTGCCGGTCAGCGCGCCGTTTCACTGCGCGCTGATGGCACCTGCGGCAGAGGTGATGGCGGGGGCTTTGGCCTCGGTTGTGATTTCGAGGCCGGTTGTGCCGGTTGTGGCAAATGTGCGGGCCGAGGCTGTGAATGATCCGGACCTGATCCGGCAGTTGCTGGTGGAGCAGGTCACAGGATCGGTGCGCTGGCGGGAATCGGTGCTTTGGATGCAAAGCGCGGGGGTCGCCGAATATTGGGAGATTGGCGCGGGCAAGGCGCTGTCGGGCATGATCAAGCGGATCGCCAGTGGGGCTGTGACGCGGGCAGTTGGGACGCCTGAGGATATCGTGGCGGTTAAGGGATAAGCGAAGTTTTTCGCAGAAAAACTGTGGCTGTCGATTTTTCTGCGAAAAATCACGTCACACAATCGGATAGGAAAAGAGCATGTTCGACTTAAGCGGAAAATCAGCGCTGATCACGGGCGCTTCGGGCGGCATCGGTGCGGAAATTGCGCGGGTTTTGCATCGGGCTGGGGCCAATGTGGCGCTGTCGGGCACGCGGGTGGAGCCGCTGGAGGCTTTGGCCTCTGAACTGGGCGCGCGCAGTTTTGTGCTGCCGTGTAATCTGGGCGATGCCGAGGCGGTTGAGGCTTTGCCTAAGGCGGCTATCGCGGCCATGGGTTCGGTGGATATTCTGGTCAACAATGCGGGTGTGACCAAGGACAATCTGTTCATGCGCATGTCGGATGACGAATGGCAGACGGTGTTGGATATCAACCTCACCTCAACCTTTCGTCTTTGCCGCGGGGTCTTGCGCGGGATGATGAAGGCGCGGTGGGGGCGGATTGTGAATATATCCTCTATCGTGGGGGCCACGGGCAATCCGGGGCAGGGCAACTATGCCGCCTCTAAGGCGGGCATGGTGGGCATGTCAAAAAGCTTGGCCGCCGAAGTGGCCAGCCGCAACATCACTGTGAACTGTGTGGCGCCGGGCTTTATCAGCACCGCCATGACGGACAAATTGAACGACGAGCAAAAGGCGCGCATTCTGACCCAAGTGCCTGCGGGCCGCATGGGCGAGCCTGTAGAGATTGCGGCGGCGGTGCTTTATCTGTCCTCGGCCGAGGCGGGTTATGTCACGGGGGCCACGTTGCATATCAATGGCGGCATGGCGATGATCTAAAGCGCCGCTATCGGCTATGGAAAGAGTTTGCCTTGTGGCGCGACCCTTGCTATAGGCGCGGCAGGATTTACCGGGTAGAGTTTCCCGGAGCCCCGCAAAGGGGAGCCCGATCCGGGTGAAACGCCCCTTGGGGTACATCTAACGGGGGCAACCCCAACGACAGAGGAAGTATTATGAGCGACATCGCTGATCGTGTGAAGAAGATCGTCGTCGAGCATCTGGGTGTAGAGGCCGACAAAGTGACCGAGAACGCCTCGTTCATCGATGATCTGGGGGCGGATAGCCTAGATACCGTTGAACTGGTTATGGCTTTCGAAGAAGAATTCGGGATCGAAATTCCCGATGACGCTGCCGAAACCATCCAGACCTTTGGCGATGCCGTGGGCTTTATCACCAAGGCTTCCTGATTGGCCTCAAGGCTGATCTGAATAGCGAGGGCACCCTTTGGGGTGCCTTTTGCTTTTGGCCTTTGTGCCAAAAGAAAAGGCCCCGATGCAGCGGTGCATCGGGGCCTTTCATTTCCGGTAGGCGCTGTTATTCCGCCGCCAGCCCCGGGTGCTGTTTCAGCTTTGGGGCAGGCGTTGCAAGGTCAGCCAGTTTTTGGCGCAGGTCAGCCTGATCGGCGCTGATCAGCGCAATGCGTTCGGCCAAGACCTCGGGCGCGGGCGCTTCGGGCTCTTCCTCTTTTTGGCCCAAAAGGCGGCCGAAGAGTTTGCCCAAAAGCCAGCTGAGATCGTCCATGATCAGATAGAAGGCCGGCACGACCACAAGGCTTAGAACGGTCGATACGATAATCCCCCCGATCACCGCTGTCGCCATAGGCGCACGAAAGGCCCCGCCCTCGCCCACGCCAAGGGCCGAGGGCAGCATCCCAGCCGACATGGCAATCGAGGTCATCACGATGGGGCGCGCACGTTTGTGCCCCGCCTCGACCACGGCAGCGGCGCGGGCAAAGCCGCGCGCGCGCATTTCAATCGCAAAGTCGATGAGCAAAATGGCATTCTTGGCAACGATCCCCATCAGCATCAAAAAGCCGATCAGCACCGGCATCGACAGGGCAGAGCCCGTCAGCAGCAAGGCCGCGGCCACCCCGCCAATCGCCAAGGGCAGCGATAGAAGGATGGTGAAGGGTTGCAAGACTGAGCCGAAGAGCAAGATGAGCACCGACAGCATCAGCATCAGACCCAAAAGCATCGAATTGACGAAAGAGCCCATCAATTCGGCCTGCACTTCGGCATCGCCCCCCGCTTGCAAGCGGGCTGTGCCGGGCAGGGTGACGGTGGCTGCGGCTTCCTTAAACGCATCGGTTGCCGTGCCAAGGGCCACGCCCACAGGCAGGTTGGCGCCAATCTCGGCCAGTTTTGACCGGTTCAGGCGTTTGATCGACGAAGGGCCTTCGCCAAGCCGCACATCGGCCACGGTCGACAGGGGGACCATAGCGCCTGTGTTGGTGCGCAGTTGCAGGGCTGCGATGCGGTTCACATTCTCGCGGCTGGTATCATTCAGGCGCACGCGGATCGGGATCAGGCGGTTGTCGACCGAGACTTTGGCCAAGGCCGCATCATAATCGCCAATCGTGGCCACCCGCAGCGCCGCCGCAATTTCTTGAGCGGTGATGCCCAAACGCGCGGCCTCTGCAGGACGTGGGGTCACTTGCACCTCTGGCCGGGGCAGGGCCCCTTCGGCAGAGACGTTGGCAAGGTAGGGGTTGCCTTGGGTTGCGACCAGCAGCATCCGCACGGCGGCGTCAAGATCGGCCTGATTGTCGGCCAGCACCGAGAAGCTGATATCACGCGAGCCCCTGTCCCCCAGTTTCAGCGCGCGGATATCGGGGATTGTGGCGAGGCGGTTGAAAATCTCTGCCTCGATCTGGTTTTGTGGCACAGGACGGCCCGTGTTTTCGATTTCTGGCACAAGCAGACCCAACAGGGGAATGCTGCGGCCCAATTGGCTGAGTTTCAGCAACAAGCCATGGTCAAGCTTTTGCAAGGTCACCGTTACCGTGGCGCGGCGCACATCCAAATCGCCGGTCGGAGAGGCCCCGCCCAGAATGAAGACTTGGTCGATATAGGGGATGTCTTTGATCTTGTCGTAGATCACGCTGGTCACCTTGCCCGTCTCGGCCAAGGTGGTCCCCGGCGGCAGTTCGACGGACACCGTGATGCGGCTGGCATCTTCGGGCGGGATGAACGAACCCGGGACCTGCATGAGCAACCCGACCGACACGATCACAGCGACGATGGCTGCAACCAAGGTGATGTAATAGCGGCCAAAGGCCAGCTTGCCGATGTGCCAAGTGCCGGTGCTGGCGGTGACAAACCAGATATAGCCCTTCATCATCCAGCCGTCGCGATTGCCGTGTTCTGACCCCGCATCCGACGTGCGCATGAGATAGGCCGCCATCATGGGCGTGATTAATCGCGCCACCAGCAGGGAAAAGGCCACGGCGACAGCCACTGTGATGCCGAATTGGCGGAAATACTGGCCGGGAATGCCGGGCATAAATGACACGGGCACGAAGACCGCGATGATGGTCGAGGTGGTGGCAATCACCGCCAGACCAATCTCATCGGCGGCATCAATGGCGGCTTTGAAGGGTGTTTTGCCCATGCGAATGTGGCGGGCGATGTTTTCAATCTCGACAATCGCGTCATCCACCAAGATGCCTGTGGCAAGGGTGAGCGACAAAAAGCTGACAAGGTTCAGCGAGAAGCCCAGCATATCCATCACCCAAAAGGTGGGAATGGCCGACAGCGGCAGGGCGATGGCCGAGATCAGTGTGGCGCGCCAGTTGCGCAAAAAGATCATCACCACGATCACCGCCAAAAGCGCGCCTTCCAGCAGGGTATGGATGGCGGCTTCGTAGTTGCCTTGGGTGTAAAACACCGTGTCGTCGATCATCTTGATGGTGGTTTCGGGGTGATCGGCGCGGATTTTATCCAACGTCTCGTTCACAACATTGGCGACCGAAACTTCAGAAGCGCCTTTGGCGCGAAAGACCGAGAAACTCACCACCGGATCGGCCCCGACCCGCGAGAAAGAGCGCAATTCTTCAGAGGTATCCACCACAGCGCCCAAGTCGGACAGCACAACATGGCGGCCTGACGGCAAGGCAATCTGGGTGTTGGAAAGTTTGGCCACACTGGTCGCATCGCCAATGGTGCGGATGGCCTGTTCGCCTGCGCCAAACTCTGACCGGCCGCCGCCTAGGTTGATGTTGGTGGCTTTGAGCTGTTGGCTGACCGATTGGGCCGTGACACCAAAGCTGCCCAGTTTGACGGGATCGAGTTCGATCCTAATCTCGCGGTCGGCCCCACCAAAGCGGTCAACCTTGCCCACGCCCGGCTTGCCTTGCAGGCTGCGTTTGATGGTGTCATCAACAAAAAAGGACAGTTCTTCAAAGGTCATGCCGGGCGCATAGACCGCAAAAGTCATGATCGCCTGACCTTCGACATCAATGCGCGACACATTGGGGGCTTCGACATCGGCGGGCAGGTCGGCTTTGATGCGGTCTATGACGTCTTTAACGTCGGCCACGGCCTTGTCGGTGGGCACTTCCATACGAAATTCGATGGCGGTGTTGGATTGGCCGCCGGAAACGTTCGAGGTGACGTTCTTAACGCCCGTGATGCCCGCCACGGCGTCTTCGATCACTTTGGTGACTTGGGTTTCCATCTCGGCTGGGGCAGCGCCGGGTTGGCTGGCTGAGACCAAGACCAAGGGGAAGTCGATGTTGGGAAAACGCGTGATGGGCAGCGCGTAGAAGCTTTGGTAGCCCAAGACCATCAGCAGCACAAAGGCCAGCAGGGGGGCTACGGGGTTGCGGATGGACCATGCGGAAAAGTTCATCGCGTTCCCCTTAATTCGTGGCGGCTGAAATTGGGTTGATCTTGTCGCCGTCGGTCACAAAGGCACCGGCTTTGGCGACGATTTGATCGCCTTCGGCCAGGCCTGACACCACCTCGACCCAACCGCCGTCGCGGATGCCGATGGTGATGACGGTGCGGTGCACCACGCCGTCTTTCACGGTCATCACGGTAATTTCCTTGCCTTCAGAGCCGACCGCCGTGACAGGCACCGCGATGGTGCTGCGCGAGGCGACAAGAATGTCAGCCTCGGCAAACATGCCCGCGCGGACTTGATCGGGCATGTCGAGCGTGATGCGCGCCCGACCCAAGCGGGTGGCAAGGTCGATGCTGGGTTCAACCAAGGTAAGTTTGCCAGTCAGGGGCGCTGTGCCTGCGGCGAGGGTGATGGTGGCGGTTTGGCCTTGTTGGATGCGGGGCAGGTCGGCCTCGGACACGTCAGCGCGCAGTTCAAGCGCGCCGTCACGGGTGATCACGAACATCGGCCCAGCTTGGGCCGAGGCGATGGCCCCGATTTGAGCATTGCGCGCTGTTATCAGGCCAGACACGGGGCTTTTGACTTCGGTGCGCGCGATTTGCAGGGTGATCGTGTCAAGTTGGGCTTGAACCGATGTCACTTGCGCATCTGCGGCTGTCAGGGCGGCTTGGGCTTGATCATTGGCGGCGTTGGAGGCCGCGCCTTGCGACAGCAGGGCGGCTGTGCGCAAGGCCGTGCGTTTGGCTTCGGCCGCATTGGACTGCGCAGCGGCGAGGCTGGCAGTCAATTGGCTTTGTTGCAGGACAAGTGTGGCGGTGGACAGTTTGGCCAGAACTTGGCCTGCCGCGACCGTATCGCCCAGATCGGCAGACAGGGTTTCGATTGGTTGCCCTTCGACCAAGGGCACAACCGAGACTTGCTCCACCGGCGCAATCAATCCCGAGGCCAGAACGTGATCTTCCACCATGCGGGTCACAACTTTGGTCACCGTGATGGCGGGTAAAACCACCTCGGCAGCGGGGGTTTCCGTTTCGGCACGAACCGCTGAGAACGACAGACCTGACACGGCGGAGGCAAGAAGAAAGGCTTTTAAGATCAAACTCATGGAGGGTCTTTCGGATGAAGCGGGTTTGGTCGGGAGAGAGGGGGCGGGGCGGGGGTTGTGCGGCGCGCGCATCATGGCACCACCTTGTCTAAGGCCTGATCGATGTTGGCCAAGATCATGGCGCGCACCGCTTCATGGTCGATGGGCGAGGCGCAGGACAGGCAAGACGCAGCTTTGATCATGACAAGCAGGAAAGAGGCCGTCGTGGCATAGCGCTGCTGCGCTTGCGGCAGGCTGAGGCCCGTTTCAGCGGCAAAGACGGCAAGGAGGTTGCCTATAACCTCTGTCTCCATCCGTTGGGCGGCTTGAGCTATTTCGGCGGAATGGCGCGAGGCGGCCTCGATCTCGGTCCAAAGGGCCTGATCGTCGGCGCAATCTTGGCCCTGAACCCGCGTCCGGATCACGTGGCGCAGGGTGGCCATGGGCTGATCAGAGGTCAGGATCGCCGCGAAATCACGCTGGACCATATCGGCGTCATGTTCGATCAAAGCTTGGATGATGGCGGCTTTAGAGGGGAAATAGCGGTAAAAATTGCCCACGCTCATCCCCGCTGCACGGGCCAAATCTTGCATCGATGCACCATCAAAGCCTTTGTCAACAAAGGCTTGGCGCACAGATGCCAGAATGCCGGCTGAGCGGATGTCAGCATGGCTTAGACCCGAAGGGCGCAGGGAGACTTGCATTCGGTGGGGAGTTCCGATGTGAATGAACGTTCATTCGCGGAGATAGACTTATTTTCACAGGCGTCAAGGGGGGATGCTGCGCGCCACTCGGGCCTTGGACCAATGCTTTGGGGGAGGGCGGTTGCAGGCTGTTTGAGGGGCGTGTATCACCTAAGCCAAGGGCCAAGCCGCCACCGGTGCGGTTCAGGGCAGAGTTTCGGGGATGGAGGCACACGTGCGTCGAGTGGTTATCACAGGATTGGGCATGGTCACACCGCTGGCTTGCGGGGTTGAGGCCACTTGGGCGCGTTTGTTGGCGGGAAAATCGGGCGCGGGGGCGATTACGCGCTTTGACGCCTCTAACGTGATCACGAAATATGCCTGCGAGGTGCCGCGCGGTGATGGCAGCGATGGCACGTTCAATCCCGATGATTGGATGGAACCCAAGGACCAACGCAAGGTTGACGATTTCATCATCTACGGCATGACGGCGGCGGTGCAAGCCGTGCAGGATTCGGGCTGGGTGCCTGAGACTGAGGACGACCGCTGCCGCACGGGGGTTATGATTGGCTCTGGCATTGGGGGGCTGACCTCGATCGCGGAGACGGCGGTGCTGATCAAGGAAAAGGGGCCCAAGCGGGTGTCGCCTTTTTTCATTCCCGGATCGCTGATCAATTTGATTTCGGGGCAGGTGTCGATCCGCTTTGGGTTTAAGGGGCCGAACCATGCGGTGGTGACGGCCTGTTCGACAGGTGCGCACGCCATTGGCGATGCGGCGCGGTTGATCCAGTGGGGCGATGCGGATGTGATGGTGGCCGGCGGGGCAGAGGCGCCGATCTCGGAAATTGGGATTGCGGGCTTTAACGCGTGCAAGGCGCTGTCGACCAAACGGGCGGATGATCCGACCAAAGCGTCACGCCCCTATGATTCAGACCGCGATGGGTTTGTGATGGGCGAAGGTGCCGGTGTGGTGGTGTTGGAAGAATACGACCACGCCGTGGCGCGCGGGGCCAAGATTTACGCCGAAGTGCTGGGCTATGGAATGTCGGGCGATGCTTATCACATTACCGCCCCTTCGGAAGATGGCGATGGCGGCTTTAGGTCGATGCAGATGGCGCTGAAGCGGGCGGGGTTGCAGCCTGCTGATGTCGATTACATCAACGCGCATGGCACCTCGACCATGGCGGATACGATTGAACTGGGCGCGGTAGAGCGGTTGTTGGGCGATGCGGCGGAAAAGGCTGTGATGTCTTCAACCAAATCCTCGATCGGGCATTTGCTGGGAGCTGCAGGGGCTGTGGAGGCGATTTTCTGCGTGCTGGCTATTCGCGATGGCATAGCGCCGCCGACGATCAATTTGGACAATCCGGCGGTGACGCCGCGGTTGAACTTGGCGGCGAATGCGCCAGTGAAGCGCACCATTGACGTGGCTTTGTCGAACTCTTTCGGGTTTGGCGGCACGAATGCCAGCTTGGTTTTGGGCAAGGTTAAAGGCTAATGTGGCGGTCTATCGCCTCGAATGCGTTGACGCTGTTCATCGTTCTGTTTTTGCTGGTGGCGGGGCTTATTGCATGGGGGCAGCGCACCTATGTGGCGCCTGGGCCTTTGGCGCAGACGATTTGCTTTAAGGTGGGCAAGGGGGCGACGATGAGCGCCGTGAGTGCCGCTTTGCAGCAGCAAGGTGCTGTCAGCGACGCGCGGGTGATGCGGATCGGGGCGGAGTATTCAGGCAAGAGCGGATTGTTGAAATTCGGCTCGTATCTCGTGATGCCCGGCTCTTCCATTGAGGAGGTTGTGGCGCTGCTGACCACATCGGGGCAGTCGACCTGTGGGCAGGATGTGAACCTGCGCATTGGCGTGGCGGGGGCGGAAGTGGTGCTGCGGGCCTATGATGCCACAGTGGGCGGCTATGCCGAGGTGGCGAAGTTTGACCCTGCTGTTGGGCCTGTGCCCCAGGCCTATCTTGACGCGGCGGCGGATGCGGATTTGCGCTGGCGGGTGACTTTGGCTGAGGGCGTGACATCTTGGCAGGTGGTGGAATCGCTGAAACTGGCTGATTTTCTGACCGGTGATCTGAAAGCTGTCCCGCTGGAGGGCGCATTGGCCCCTGGATCTTATGAGGTGGGAAAAGGTTTTGAACGCAAAGCCTTGGTGGACGAAATGCAAGCAGATCAAGCGGCGATCTTGGCCGAGTTGTGGGCCAAACGGGCGGATGGCTTGCCTTATGCCTCGCCCGAAGAGGCCATGATCATGGCGTCGATCATCGAGAAAGAAACCGGGATCGCTTCGGAGCGGGGCAAGGTGGCTTCGGTGTTTTTAAACCGCTTGGCGGAAGGGATGAAGCTGCAGACGGATCCGACGGTGATTTACGGCGTCACGAAGGGGCAGGGCGTGTTGGGGCGCGGGTTGAAGGCGAGTGAGCTGAAGAAGGAGACGCCTTGGAACACCTATGTGATTGCGGGGCTGCCCGTCACGCCTATCTGCAATCCGGGCCGAGAGGCGATTTCCGCGGCGCTGCAGCCAGAGGCTACGGAATTTACATATTTTGTTGCCGATGGCACGGGGGGGCATGCCTTTGCCTCTACCTTGGCGGATCATAACAAGAATGTTGCCAAATACCGTGCGATTGAGGCGGCGGCCAAGGATGCGGCAGGCAACTGAGGTGTGTGTTAAAATTTGGTAAAGGCAACGCGCGCTAACACGCTGATACCAAACGTTTTTTAAATTGACTTTGCGTCCGCTTGGGTCTATAGATCTGGGCATGCTGGAAGAGGTGGGTAAGCGGCACAGGGCAACCTGTGGCCGCTTTTTCATTTCCCGGCCAACCGGAGGGGGCAGGGTTGAGCAGGCATGACAATACACCACGTGGCCGAAGATGACGGCTCTGTCGATCTGGCAGAGGTGACCGAAAGCCTGTTGCGAGATGCGGCCGAGGAATTGGCGCGGGTGCTAAAGAAAATCCGCGCGGGAGAGATGGAAGAGGTCAAAGCCACGCCGGCTTTTACCCGTAACGTGAAAGACGCGTTCGAACTGGTTCAGTTGGAAAGGAGCCGTTTTGATAAACTCCGCAAACAGGTTGCCGGGACTGTCGGAACCCGAGAGCTGGACTTTGACGCCGCACGCCTTGAAATCGGGCGCAGGCTGGCTCGCCTCCGCGACGCAAGCGCAGGTTGACGGGTTTCTGGCGGGGTTAAGCGAGAACGCTTTGCTCGCTTTGCCTTGGATGTTCGAATTCTGGGCGCTGCCGCATCAGATAGCGCCTGACGGCGCATGGAAAACCTGGGTGATTATGGGCGGGCGCGGGGCGGGGAAGACTCGCGCTGGGGCGGAATGGGTGCGTGCGCAGGTGGAGGGGGCTTTGCCAGCGGGTGCGGGCAGGGCCAAGCGCATCGCACTGGTGGGCGAGACGGTCGATCAGGTGCGCGAGGTGATGGTGTTTGGCGAGAGCGGGATTTTGGCCTGCTCTCCGCCCGACCGGCGGCCAGAGTGGCAAGCGGGGCGGCGGCAGTTGGTTTGGCCCAACGGAGCTGTCGCGCAGGTATTCTCGGCCCATGATCCAGACAGTTTGCGCGGGCCGCAGTTTGATGCGGCTTGGGTCGATGAGCTGGCCAAGTGGAAAAAGGGGCAAGAGACCTGGGATATGCTGCAATTTGCCCTGCGCTTGGGGGATAACCCGCAGCAAGTTGTCACCACCACGCCGCAGAATGTGGAGGTGTTGAAGGCGATTATGAAGAACCCTTCGACGGTCAGCACCCATGCGCCGACGGCGGCGAATAAGGCCTATCTGGCCAAGAGCTTCCTTGAAGAGGTGACGGCGCGCTATGCGGGGCGGTCTTTGGGCTTGCAGGAATTGGACGGGCTGTTGGTGGAGGATCTGGAGGGGGCCTTGTGGCAAAGGCTGGCTTTGGATGCTTACCGCGTTGACGCTGCCGCTGTTGGGCCGTTTGGGCGGATTGTGGTGGCGGTGGACCCGCCTGTGACGGGCACCAAAGGGTCGGATGCTTGCGGGATTGTGGTGGTGGGGGCTTTCACCGAAGGCCCGCCGCAGTCTTGGCGAGCGGTGGTGTTAGAGGATGCCAGTGTCACCGGCGCTTCGCCCGACCAATGGGCGCGGGCGGCGGTGGCGGCTATGGAGCGGCACGGGGCGGACCGCTTGGTGGTGGAAGTGAACCAAGGCGGGGATATGGTGGAAAGCGTGGTGCGGCAGGTGGACCCGCTGGTGGCGCTGCGCAAGGTGCACGCGACACGCGGCAAGAATCTGCGCGCCGAGCCTGTGGCGGCGTTATACGAGCAGGGGCGCGTGGCCCATGTGGCGGGATTGGGCAAGCTGGAGGACCAAATGTGCCTGATGACGCGGTCGGGGTATCAGGGCAAGGGATCGCCCGATCGGTTGGATGCGCTGGTATGGGCGCTGACGGATTTGATTTTGGATGCGGCCTCGGCCTATCGGCGGCCGCAGGTGCGGGGGCTTTAGGGGGCCCAAGAAGCGGGGGGCCAGCCCCCTAGCCCGGCCACGGGCCGGGCGTTCTTCGCGGAAATCCTCCACTGGAGGATTTTTGATCGCTCATCACCCCCGGGATATTTGAGCACGTATGAAAGGGGGGGCCGCTTGGGGCGGTCCTTTGCACCGTTGCGGCCTTTGGGCGCGCGGGCGGTGAAACTTTGCCCGTAGCAAACAGGGAGAGGCGCAATGGTCTTTGGGTTTTTGAAGCGGGGGCCGCAGGTTGGGGTGGAGCACAAAGCCTCGGCCGTGGGGCGGGTGGTGGCTTGGGGGTCATCGGGGCGGGTGGCCTGGAGCCCGCGCGATGCGGTGTCTTTGACCAAGACGGGGTTTTTGAACAATCCCATCGGGTTTCGCGCGGTCAAGGTGATTTCAGAAGCGGCGGCGGCTTTGCCTTTGGTTTTGCAAGATGCCAAGGCGCGGTATGATCTGCACCCTGTCTGGGATTTGATCCGCAAGCCCAATGGCGCGCAGGGTCGGGCGGAGTTGTTCGAGGCGATCTATGGCTATCTGCTGCTAACCGGCAACGCCTATGTGGAAGCGGTGGCTGGCACGGGGGCTTTGCCCGCAGAGTTGCACGTTCTACGCTCGGACCGCATGAACGTGGTGCCGGGCGCAGATGGCTGGCCTGCGGCTTATGATTATGTGGTGGGCGGGCGCACGCACCGCTTTGGGCTTGGCGAGGGGGCAGCGCCCATTTGCCACATCAAGACCTTTCATCCGCAAGACGATCATTATGGGCTGTCGCCCCTGCACGCCGCTGCGGTGGCTTTGGATGTGCATGGGTCGGCGGCGAGTTGGTCAAAGGCGCTGCTGGACAATGCCGCGCGGCCTTCGGGCGCAATGGTCTTTAGGGGGGCGGATGGGCAGGGCACGCTGACGGCCGAGCAATACGAGCGCCTGGTGGGCGAGATTGAAAGCCACCATCAGGGCGCGCGCAATGCGGGGCGGCCTATGCTGTTGGAGGGGGGCTTGGATTGGAAGCCTATGGGGTTCTCTCCCTCCGACATGGAGTTTCAGAAAACCAAGGAGGCTGCGGCGCGCGATATTGCCATCGCCTTTGGCGTGCCGCCGATGCTGATGGGGATACCGGGTGATGCGACCTATGCCAATTATCAAGAGGCCAACCGTGCCTTCTTTCGCCTGACGGTTTTGCCCTTGGCGACACGGGTGACTGCGGCACTTAGCCAGTGGCTGTCGGGGTTTACCGGCGAGCAGATTGAGCTGCGGCCTGATCTGGATCAGGTGCCGGCCTTGGCGGGCGAGCGCGATCAGCTTTGGGCGCGGGTGGGGGCGGCGGATTTCCTGAGCCAAGATGAAAAGCGCTCGCTCTTGGGTTTGCAGCCTGGGGCTGCGGTATGACGGCGCGGCGGGCAGAGGGGTCGCGGTACCTTTACGAGGGGTTCGATGCCACGTCGATGCGGCTGGAGGCCAGCGAGCGGGTGGCAGAGGAACGCTGGTCAGGCTTGGAGTTTCGTCTTGGCCAGATCGACGCCGCCCTAGAGCGGTTGGAAAAGCGCATCTGGGTGGGGGTTTACGGCGTGGCGGCCTTTTTACTCAGCCAGATGGCCGAGGCGATTATTACGGCTGCAACCAAATGAGGGACCAGATGTGGAGCATTCCAGGCGCGCCAGAGCGCAAGTTTCTAAAGGCTGAGGGGCCTGCGTTGCAGGTCACGGATGGCGCGGTGATTTCGGGCTATGCCAGCTTGTTTGGCGCGAAGGACCAAGGCGGGGATATTGTGCAAAGGGGGGCCTATGCGGCGAGTTTGGCGGCTACGGCCAAGGCGGGGCGGGGAATTAAGATGCTGTGGCAGCACGACCCCGCTCAGCCCATTGGCGTGTGGGACGAGGTGCGCGAGGATGCGACCGGTCTGTTCGTCAAGGGGCGCATTCTGACGGACGTGGAAAAGGGCCGCGAGGCGGTGGCACTGCTTGCGGCGGGGGCGATTGACGGGTTGTCGATTGGCTACCGGACCGTAAAGGCGCAGCGCGATGGCAAGGGGCAGCGGCTGTTGGCGGAAGTGGAGTTGTGGGAAGTGTCACTCGTGACCTTTCCTATGCTGCCCGAGGCGCGGGTATCGGCCAAAAGCGACGCGCTGGATGACGAGGTTTGGGGCGCCTTGGCCGCAGCCTTTGAAGCGGTGCGGGTGAGTTTGGCCGTGCGCTGAAGGCGCAACATTTCAAGCAAATCTAGGGAGAAGGATATGACCGAGACGAAGGCTCGGGCCGGGGAAGAACACCCTGCGCCCAAGACGGCTGTGGCAGAGGCGAAAGCTGCCGTGGCGGGATTTCTGAACGCCTTCAAGGGCTTTCAGGACGATGTGAAGACCTCATTTCAACAGCAAGAAGAGCGAATGACCATGTTGGACCGCAAAACCATGACCTATGCCCGCCCCGCTTTGTCGACGGCGGTTGAAGACGATCTGTCGCATAAAAATGCCCTTGCGGCCTATTTGCGCACCGGCGATGACGACGGGCTGCGCGGATTGACCCTTGAGGGTAAGGCGATGTCGACGGCTGTTTCGGCGGATGGCGGGTATTTGGTGAATCCGCAGATGTCGGACACTATACAGTCGATGCTGTCTTCCACCGCATCTTTGCGCGCCTTGGCCAATGTGGTGCAGGTGGATGCCACGACCTATGACGTGATCGTGGACAACAGCGATGTCGGGTCGGGGTGGCAATCGGAGCTTTCGACGCTTTCGGAAACGTCCTCGCCCAATATCAACCGCATCTCGATCAAGTTGAACGATCTGTCGGCGATGCCTAAGGCCAGCCAGCGTTTGCTGGACGATGCGGCGTTTGATGTGGAAAGCTGGCTAAGCCAGAAGATCGCCACGCGCTTTATTCGCGCCGAGGCTTCGGCCTTTATCAATGGCACGGGGGTGGATCAGCCCAAGGGGATCATGCTGCCTGCCAAGGTGGCGAATGCGTCTTGGGCTTGGGGCAGTCTGGGCTATGTGGCGACGGGGGCTGCGAGCGATTTTGCCAGCTCTAACCCGCTCGATTGCCTTGTGACTTTGGTTTACGCGCTGGCAGCCGATTATCGGGCCAATGCGGCGTTTGTCATGAATTCGAAAACTGCCGGCGCGGTGCGCAAGTTCAAGGACACTGTCGGTCGCTTTTTGTGGACGGATTCGCTGACGGCGGGGCAGCCGGCTACGTTGATGGGCTACCGTGTGCTGGTGTCGGAAGACATGCCGGATGTGGGGGCGAATGCCTATCCGATCGCCTTTGGCGATTTTGGTGCGGGCTATACGATTGCCGAACGCCCTGATCTGCGCATTCTGCGCGACCCCTTCTCGGCCAAGCCCAATGTGCTGTTCTACGCATCTAAGCGCGTGGGCGGTGACGTGACGGATTACGCGGCTATCAAGCTGTTGAAAGTGGCAGTGTCCTAAACGGCCAAGCGCGCGGGTCGTAGGGCCCGCGCGCCTTTTTGCAATGCGGCTTGGGAGAGTGACATGATGTTGACCGAAGTAAGCAGCGTGGCTTTGGCCGCCTTGCCGGTGCAGGGTTTGAAAGACCATTTACGGTTGGGCACGGGCTTTGCCGATGGCGCGATGCAGGATGGGTTGATCGAGAGCTATCTGCGCGCGGCGCTCGCGGCGATTGAGGGACGCACGGGCAAAGCGATTTTGCAGCGGCGTTTTAAGCTGGTGCTGGACCAGTGGCGCAGTGCCGAGGAGCAGGCGTTGCCGGTGGCGCCTGTGGTGGCGATTGCCAGCGTGACGCTGGTGGCGGCGGATGGGTCTAGCACGGTGGTGCAGCCCGCGGCCTATACTTTGGTGACGGATTTCCAGCGGCCCAAGTTGGCGGCGGTGGGGTATTTGTTGCCCAATGTGCCCACGGACGGGCGGGTAGAGATTGTATTTGATGCGGGTTTTGGCGCAGTTTGGGCCGAGGTGCCAGCCGATTTGCAACAAGCGGTGATGCTTCTGGCCGCGCAGTATTACGAACAGCGCAATGAATTCACCGGTGCCTCTGTGGGGTTGCCGCAGCCTGTGCAGGCCTTGATCGAGCGCTGGCGCACGGTGCGGGTTTTGGGCGGGGGGGCGGCATGAAGGTGCATTTGAACCGGCCCTTGGTGCTGCAAACGCCGACACGGGTGGCGGACGGCGCGGGGGGCTTTGCGTTGGCTTGGGTGTCGGAAGGGGTTTTGTGGGGTGAGGTTGTGGCGGGGGCGGGCAGCGAGGCTGCGGGGGTAGAGGTAAGCCTTGCCAAGGTGCCGTACCGCATCACGGTGCGCGGGGCGGCAGTAGGCTCGCCGCAGCGGCCACGGCCTGAGCAGAGGTTTGAGGATGGCAGCCGCCATTTCATCATTCTGGCTGTCACCGAACGCGACCCCAATGGCCAATATCTGACCTGCTTTGCCCGCGAGGAGAACCCACAATGACCTATCGCGCAGCGGCGGCTTTGCAGGGGGCGGTGTATCAACGCCTCAGCACTTGGGGCGGGTTGAACGGGGTTGCGGTGGTGGATGCTGTGCCGCCTGGCACGGGGACGGGGACGTTCATTTTGCTGGGGCCGGAGCAGGCCAATGATGAAAGCGACGGCTCGGGCTATGGGGTGGCGCATTTGTTTGTCGTTAGCATCATCTCGGATGCGGCGGGGTTTATGGCGGCGAAAGCGGCGGGGGCGGAAGTGTCTTTGGCGCTGTGTGAGGTGCCGCTGACGTTGGCGGTGGGGTCTTTGGTGGACCTGACCTTCGTGCGCGCGGTGGCCAAGCGGCTGAACACGGGCGAAAGCCGGCGGATTGATCTGACCTTTCGGGCGCGGATCACGTTTTAATCCTTAAAGCGATGGAGAGTTATGATGGCTGTGCAAAACGGCAAGGACCTGCTGATCAAGGTGGATCAGACGGGGGAGGGAGATTTTGTTACGCTGGCAGGGCTGCGCGCCACGCGGTTGAGTTTTAACGCGCAAACGGTGGATGTCACCAGTTTGGAAAGTGATGGCGGGTGGCGGGAGTTGCTGGCGGGGGCGGGGGTGAAATCGGCTGCCATTTCGGGATCGGGCGTGTTTCGCGATGCCAATACCGATGCACGGGCGCGGCAGATCTTCTTTGATGCCGAGATGCCGCAGTTTCAGGTGGTGATCCCCAGTTTCGGCACAGTGCAGGGCGCGTTTCAGATCACTTCGATTGACTATGTGGGCACCTATAATGGCGAGGCGACGTTTGACCTATCGCTCGCCTCGGCCGGGGCTTTGACGTTTGTGGCGCTGTGATGGCCAATCCATTAGCAGGCGAAGTGACCATCACTTTGGACGGAGTGCCGCATGTGGCTAAGCTGACGTTGGGGGCGCTGGCCGAGGTGGAGGCGGCGTTGGAAAGCGGGTCTTTGGTTGATCTGATCAGCAGGTTTGAAGTGCAGAAAGTGTCAACGCGCGATGTGTTGGTGCTGGTGGTTGCCGGTTTGCGCGGCGGCGGGTGGCAGGGGACGGCGGGAGATTTGCTGCGGGTAGAGATTGGCGGCGGTCTGATGGGCGCGGCGCAGATTGCGGCACAATTGTTGGCCCGCGCCTTCTCACCCACGGGGGGGCGATGAGCGGGTTTGACTGGGTGGGGCTGATGCGGGTGGGGCTTTGCGACTTGCGCCTGACGCCGGACGTTTTCTGGCGGCTGACCCCCTTGGAATTGAAACTGATGCTGGGGGCTCATGGCGCTGCCCCTAGCCTGTCGCGTGCCCGGCTGGACGAGCTGGTGGCCGCTTTTCCCGATGGCAGAAAGGCAAGGACCGATGACGACAATCGCAGACCTGACAGAGCAGATCACAGCGCTTGAGACAAGTTTGGGCGGCACGGCGGGCATGGTTTCCAGCTTTGATGCGGAACTGGGCAAGTTGCAGGGCAATCTGGCCTATACCGAAAAAGAGGTGGGGGCGTTGGCCAATGGCTTTGGCAATGGGCTGCGGCGGGCGTTTGAAGGTGTGGTGCTGGATGGCAGCAAGTTAAGCGACAGTTTGCGCGGCTTGGCCAAAAGCATGGCCGACACGGTGTTGAGTGCAGCCTTAAAGCCCGTCACAGATCAATTTGGCGGGGTGCTGGCGGGGGTGTTGGGTGGCTTTGCCAAGGGCGGGGCTTTTGTACAGGGGCAGGTGATGCCCTTTGCGCGGGGCGGTGTTGTCTCGCAACCCACGGCCTTTCCGATGCGGGGTGGCACGGGGCTGATGGGCGAGGCGGGGCCAGAGGCGATTATGCCGCTGACCCGAGGGCCGGATGGCAGTTTGGGCGTGCGCGCCTCGGGCGGGGGGCAACCTGTGACGGTGGTGATGAACATCACCACACCCGATGTCGCGGGGTTTGCGCGCAGCCAATCGCAGATCGCAGCGGGGGCCATGCGGGCCTTGGCGCGCGGCCAGCGCAATCGGTAAAGAGGTTTTTATGGCATTTCATGAAGTCAGATACCCCGTGGGCTTGAGCATTGGCTCCTCCGGCGGGCCAGAGCGGCGGACCGAGATTGTCACGCTGGTGAACGGCTTTGAAGAGCGCAACAGCCCTTGGGCCCATTCGCGCCGCCGCTACGATGCGGGGGCGGGGATGCGGTCTTTGGATGATTTTGCGGCGCTGATTGCGTTTTTTGAAGCGCGGCGCGGGCAATTGCATGGGTTTCGCTGGAAGGATTGGGCGGATTACAAGACCTGTTTGCCGTCGCAATCTGTCAGCGCCATGGATCAAGAGATTGGTGTAGGGGACGGGTTAACAACCGTTTTTCAGTTGCGAAAGACTTACACCTCGGGCGGTTCGGCTTACACGCGCGACTTGGTGAAGCCTGTGGCGGGAAGTGTGAAGGTGGCGGTGGCGGGGGTGGTGCAAACCTTGCCCGCCGAGTTCACGGTGGAGGAGGCGCGCGGGATTGTCACGCTGAACCTGCCGCCCGCGCTGGGCGCAGTTGTCACGGCGGGATGCGAGTTTGACGTGCCGGTGCGGTTTGACACGGACCGCATCAGCGCGTCGATCGCGAGTTTTCAGGCGGGAGAGGTTCCTGCGGTTCCGGTGATTGAGGTGCGGCTATGAGCGCGTCTGCGGGGATTTTGGCGCATTTGGCGACGGGGGCGACCACGGTCTGCCAATGCTGGGCGGTGTCGCGGCGTGATGGCGTGGTTTTGGGGTTCACCGATCACGACTGTGATTTGGCCTTTGAGGGGATGATCTTTCGCGCCGCAAGCGGGATGACAGCGCGGGCCTTGCAAACGGGAACGGGGCTTGCGGTAGACAACAGCGAGGCGGTGGGGGCGTTAAGCGATGCCTCTGTCAGCGAAGCCGATCTGATGGCGGGGCGGTTTGATGGGGCCGAGGTGCGAAACTGGATCGTGAATTGGCAAGATGTGGGCCAGCGCCTGATGCAGTTTCGCGGCACATTTGGCGAGGTGACACGGGCGGGCGGGGCGTTTCGTGCCGAGTTGCGCGGGTTGAGCGAGGGGCTGAACCAAGTGCAGGGCTTGGCCTATCAACGCGCCTGTTCGGCCGTTTTGGGCGATGCGCGCTGTGGGGTGGATATGCGCCGCGCGGGGATGGCTTTGGAAGCCCCGATTGCAGCACGGGGGTCGGCGGGGGTTTACAGCGTGGCGGCCGTTGCGGGCTTTGCCGAGGGCTGGTTTCAGCGGGGGCGGGCACAGGTGATGACGGGTGAGGCTGCGGGGTTGGTGGGGCTGGTGAAGTTTGACCAAACCGAGGGCGTATTGCGGCGGCTGGATTTGTGGATGGATTTTGCACGCTCTCCTGCTGTGGGGGATGTGATCAGGTTAGAGGCGGGCTGTGATAAGCTGGCCGCGACGTGCCGCGACAAGTTTGGCAATTTTGCGAAGTTTCGTGGCTTTCCCCACATTCCGGGTGAAGATTGGCTGACGTCTTATCCCGTCTCTGGCAAGGCCAATGACGGCGGCAGCCTGTCGAAATGAGCGGGCGGTTGGATGTGGTGGCGCAAGCGCGGCTTTGGCTGGGCACGCCTTATGTGCATCAAGCCTCGACCCTTGGGGCGGGGACGGATTGCTTGGGGCTGCTGCGCGGCGTGTGGCGGGCGGTGATGGGGCCGGAGCCAGAGAATGTGCCCGCTTACACCATGGATTGGAGCGAGGCTGAGGGCTGCGAAGAAATGCTAGCGGCTGCGCGGCGGTGCTTGGTGGAAAAGCCCTGCGGCGCTGCACTGGCTGCGGGCGATGTGGTGGTGTTTCGGATGCGGGCGGGGATGGTTGCTAAGCATCTGGGGATTGTGACTGAGGCGGGCGCACAGGCGCAGTTTATCCATGCCTATACCGGCCACGGCGTCACTGAAAATGCGCTGACTGACGCTTGGGCGCGGCGGATTGCTGGACGGTTTGAATTTCCCAAAGGAGCATAAGGATGGCCACTCTGGTATTGTCGGCGGCAGGGGCTGCGGTGGGGGCGGGCTTTGGCGGGTCGGTCTTGGGCCTCTCGGGGGCTGTGATTGGTCGGGCTGTGGGGGCCACGATTGGGCGGTCGATTGACCAGCGCATCTTGGGCAGCGGGTCAGAGGCGGTGGAGCAGGGGCGGGTCTCGCGCTTTGCGGTGTCAGGGGCCAGCGACGGGGCGGCGGTTGCGCGGGTTTGGGGGCGGATGCGGGTCGGGGGCCAAGTGATCTGGGCCAGCCGCTTTCAGGAAACGGCGCATCGCAGTGGGGGTGGCGGGAAGGGTGCGCCACGATCCTCTTCGACCACCACCTCTTACAGCTATTCGGTCAGCTTGGCTTTGGCCCTATGCCAAGGACCAGCCCTGCGGGTGGGGCGGATTTGGGCGGATGGGATCGAGGTTGCGGTGGGCAGTTTGGATCTGCGGTTCTATGCGGGGGCGGAGAGCCAGCGGCCCGACCCTAAGATCGAGGCGGTGGAAGGGGCAGGCATGGCCCCAAGCTACCCCGGTGTGGCCTATGTGGTGATCGAGGATCTGGACCTGTCGCGCTTTGGCAACCGCGTGCCGCAGTTTGGGTTTGAGGTGATGTGTCGGGCGGTCTCCGCCGAAGGCGATGATGGCGATCTGGCGGGCTGCGTGCAGGCGGTGGCGATGATCCCGGGGACGGGGGAATATGCGCTGGCCACGACCAAGGTTAGCTTTCAAGACGGGCCGGGGGTGCGGGCTGCGGCCAATGTGCATTCGGTCGAGGATAAGACCGATTTCAGCCTGTCTTTGCAGCATTTGAACGAGGAATTGCCGCGCTGCGGATCGGTATCCTTGGTGGTGAGTTGGTTTGGCGATGACCTGCGGTGCGGGTTGACGCAGATGCGGCCCAAGGTGGACCAGAATGCGCAGGACGGGGTTGAGATGCCTTGGGTCGTCTCGGGCATCGGGCGCAACACCGCACAGGTTTTGGCGCAGCGCGACGGGCGGGCGATTTATGGCGGCACGCCGGCGGATCGCTCTGTGATCGAGGCGATTGCGGCGATCGAGGCATCTGGCAAAGAGGTGATGTTTTATCCGTTTCTTCTGATGGAGCAGATGGCGGGGAATGGTTTGGCGGACCCTTGGTCGGATGCCGTGGATCAGCCCGTATTGCCATGGCGCGGGCGCATCACCTTGGCCAAAGCGCCGGGGCTCGTGGGCAGCGCGGATCGCAGCGCAAAAGCGGAGGCCGAGGTTGCGGCCTTTATGGGCACGGCCTTGGTGGGGGATTTTCGTCTGACCAATGGGCAGGTGGTTTATAGCGGCCCGCAAGAGTGGCGCTATCGGCGGTTTATTCTGCATTACGCACATCTGTGCGCCTTGGCCGGGGGGGTGGATGCTTTTTGCATCGGCTCGGAAATGCGCGGGATGACACAAGTGCGGGGGGCGGGGGACAGCTTTCCCATGGTGGCGGCCCTGCGGCAACTTGCGGCAGAGGTGCGGCAGATATTGGGGGCGCATACCAAGATCACCTATGCGGCGGATTGGTCAGAGTATTTTGGCTATCAGGCGGGCGGGAACCATTACTTTCACCTTGATCCGCTTTGGGCGGACCCAAACATCGATTTTGTGGGCATCGACAATTACATGCCCTTGTCAGATTGGCGCGACGGGGTCGATCATTTGGATGCGGCTTGGGGATCGATTTACAATCTGGAGTATCTGAAAGCCAATATCGCGGGGGGGGAGGGGTTTGACTGGTATTACGACTCCCCCGCCACCGCCGCCGCCCAATTGCGCCGCCCGATTGTGGATGGGGCTTATGGCGAGGATTGGATTTATCGCCCGAAGGATTTGGTCGGATGGTGGGGCAACGCGCATCATGACCGCATCGATGGTGTGCGGGTTGCGGCGCCAACTGCGTGGCAGGCGGGGATGAAGCCTATTCGCTTCACCGAATATGGCTGTGCGGCGCTGGATAAGGGCACAAACGAGCCCAATCGGTTCTTGGACGCTCAATCTTCGGAATCGGCTCTGCCGCGCGCGTCGAACGGGCGGCGGGATGACTTTTTGCACCTGCAATATTTTCGCGCCATGGATCAGTTTTGGTCTGATCCGGCGCATAACCCCGCAGCCCACGCCTATGCGGGGCGGATGGTGGACTGGGCGCGGTGTCATGCTTGGGCTTGGGATGCGCGGCCTTTTCCCGAGTTTCCGGGGAATGCGGATGTTTGGGGCGATGGGGCCAATTATGACCGAGGCCATTGGCTGAACGGGCGCAGCACGGGGCAACCTTTGGCGGCCGTGGTGCAAGACATCTGCGATGGGGCGGGGGTGGGGGCTGCGGTGAGTGTTGATGCCGCTTATGGCGTTGTGCGGGGCTATAGCGTGACTGACACTGGCACGGCCCGCAGCGCCTTGCAGCCTTTGATGACGGCCTATGCGCTGGATGTGGCCGAGAGGGAGGGCACTTTGACCTTTCAGATCCGCGATGGTGTGGCCAAGGCCGCGCTTGCGGTGGAGCGCATGGCGCGCGTGGCGGAACTTGATGGCGGGCTGGAAACGGCCCGCGCCGCCGAGGCCGAGACGGCAGGGCGCGTTAGGCTGACCTATATCGAGGCCGAGAACGACTTTGGGGCGCGCACGGCAGAGGCGATTTTTCCAGATGAAACTTCGTCCGTGGTGACGCAAAGCGAAGTCGCCTTGCAATTGACCAATGCCGAAGCCCGAGCAGTGGCCGAACGCTGGTTGGTCGAGGCGCGCGTGGGCCGCGACGGCGCGCGCTTTGCCTTGCCCAAATCGGCGCTGGGCCTTGGGGCGGGGGATGTGGTGGAACTGGCGGGGCTATCCTATCGGATTGACCGAATGGAAACGTCTGACAGCCTGATGGTAGAAGCGGTGCGGGTGGACCCAGGGGCTTATTTGCCGGCCCAAGATGTGGCGCAGCGCAGCACTCGCGCCTCGCCCGCAGTGGCCTTGCCCGTGTTTCCGCTGTTCATGGACTTGCCTTTGCTGACGGGTGCCGAAGTGCCACATGCGCCCCATGTTGCGGCCACGGCCAGCCCTTGGCCTGGGCCTGTGGGCGTGTGGAGTGCGGGCAGCGCCAATGGCTTTAGCCTGAACCAACAGTTGGACATGCCCGCCGTGATGGGGGTGACGCAAACCCCGATGGTCGCCAACCCTGCGGCGCTTTGGGACAGGGGAGAGGCTTTGCGGGTGAAGCTGTCGGTGGGGGTCTTATCTTCGGCCCCAGTTTCGGATGTGTTGAATGGGGCCAATCTGGCAGTGATTGGCGATGGCTCGGCGGAAAATTGGGAGGTGTTTCAGTTTGTTGAGGCCAAACTGGTGGCCCCCAAGACCTATGACTTGCGCCTGCGCTTGCGCGGTCAAGCGGGCAGCGATGGGGTGATGCCGCAGGTTTGGCCTGTGGGCAGCTATTTCCTGCTGATGGACAGCGCTGTGCCGCAGATTGAACTGGGGTCTGCCGCGCGGGGCTTGTTGCGCAGCTACCGCATCGGGCAGGCGGATTTGGGGTATGGCGATGGCCAAGTGGTCAGCGCATCCAAGGCCTTTTCCGGCATCGGGCTGCGGCCCTATTCGGTGGCGCATTTGCGCGCAAAAGGGTCTGCGGGTGGGGAGATTGATCTGCGCTGGATCCGCCGCACCCGGGTGGAGGGCGACAGTTGGTTGGGGCTGGACGTGCCCTTGGGAGAGGAAGAAGAGTTGTATCAGGTGCAGGTTTTGGCCGGCGAAAGGGTGGTGCGGCAAGAGATGGTCGCCTTGCCACGCTTTACCTACAGCGCTGCGATGCAGGCGGCAGATGGCGTGGGGGCGGGTTTTGATTTGACTGTTGCCCAACTGTCCGTCCGCTTTGGGGCGGGGCCTGCCAAACGGGTCAGCTTTGCCTAACTCCTTGAGCGGGGGTATTAAACGGCCAAAACCTGTGGTAAAGTGAGGGGTCAAGAGGATAGACCCATGGCCGAGCCCAAAGCAAAATTCACCTCCGTCGATCCGGTTTGGCAGCGCGTGCGCGAAGAAGCGGCCGAGGCCGTGCGCGCCGAACCGCTGCTGGGCGGGTTGATCCATGCCAGCCTTTTGCACCATTCCAGCTTGGAGCGTGCCTTGGCCTACCGCTTCTCGCAAAAGCTGGCCTCGTCTGAGATGAGCGAGCAAATTTTGCGCGAAATCGCGGATGAAGCCTATGCCGACGACCCCGAACTGGGCCAAGCGGCGCGGGCGGATATCATGGCGGTCTATGACCGCGATCCGGCTTGCCACCGCTTTTTGCAGCCGATCTTGTTCTTCAAAGGCTTTCACGCCATTCAAGCCTACCGCATCGGGCATTGGCTTTGGACGCATGGGCGCCAAGACATGGCCTATTTCGTGCAAATGCGCGTGTCTGAAGTGTTCTCGGTCGATATCCACCCGGCGGCCACGGTGGGCAAGGGCATCATGATTGACCATGCCCATGCGATTGTCATCGGCGAGACGGCTGTGGTGGGCGACAATGTGTCCATGTTGCATTCGGTGACTTTGGGCGGCACGGGCAAAGAGGATGGCGACCGCCACCCCAAGATTGGCAATGGGGTGATGATTGGGGCGGGGGCCAAGGTTCTGGGCAACATTGCGGTTGGCTATTGCAGCCGGATTGCCGCAGGATCGGTCGTGCTAAGTGATGTGCCGCACAACACCACTGTGGCGGGTGTGCCCGCGCGGGTGGTTGGGGAGGCGGGGTGTTCGCAGCCGTCGATCACGATGGATCAGTTGATCTCGGGCGAAATTTAAGCCTTTCAAATACAAAACGGCCAGAGCTTGCGCTCTGGCCGTTTTTTCATGTCTGCCGTTTGGCTTTAGGCCAGCATGGCGACGGGGTTTTCCAACAACTCGACCACAACTTTCAGGAATTCTGCCCCCAAAGCGCCGTCGATCACGCGGTGATCGACCGAGAGGGTCATCGACATCACGGTCGCCACGCCGATGGAATTGTCTTTTAGCACCACCGGCTTTTTGATCCCCGCACCCACCGCCAGAATGGCGCCGTGGGGCGGGTTGATCACGGCGTCGAAATTCTCGACCCCCATCATCCCCAGATTTGAAATCGCAAAGCTGCCGCCTTGGTATTCGTGCGGGGCAAGCTTTTTCGTTTTGGCCCGTGCGGCAAGGTCTTTCATTTCAGCCGACAAGGCCGACAGGGTCTTGCTGTCCGCATCGCGCAGAACCGGGGTAAACAACCCCCCGTCAACAGCAACGGCGACGGCGACATCAGACGGCTTCAGCTTCAAGATCCGATCCCCTGCCCAAACCGCATTGGCATTGGGCACGGCTTGCAGCGCCAAAGCGCAGGCTTTGATGATGAAATCGTTGAGGGAAAGTTTGATCCCGCGCGATTCCAGCCCTTTGTTCATCTGCTCACGAAAGGCCATCAGAGCATCCAAACGCACTTCGCGGCGCAGGTAGAAATGCGGGATGGTTTGCTTGGCTTCGGTCAGGCGGGCCGCGATGGTGCGGCGCATCCCATCAAGGGTGACTTCGGTATAGGCGCGATCGGCATACATCTTCATCACGGTTTCGGCCATTATGCCGGTGGGCATAGCGCCTTTCGCGGGGGCTGCCGTGGTGGTTGCAGGGGCAGCAGAAGTCTTGACGGGTGCCAAGGCGTTAGAGCCCTCCACGTCGGCCTTCACGATCCTGCCATGCGGGCCAGATCCTGCAACACCGGTCAAATCCACGCCCTTTTCCAAAGCCAAACGCCGCGCTAAGGGCGAAGCGAAGACCCGCGCGCCTTGACCTTTGGCGGCAGGGGCAGCAACCGGCACGGCAGCGGCAACCGCCACGGGCGCTGATACCGCTGCGACGGGGGCCGCAGGTTTGGGCGCGGCGGACAGGCTTTCGCCCTCTTCCACGATCACCGCAATCGGTGTGTTTACCTTGACCCCTGCGGTGCCCGCAGCGACCAGAAGCTGCGAGATGATCCCCTCATCCACAGCTTCCAACTCCATCGTGGCTTTGTCGGTTTCAATCTCGGCAAGGATCTGCCCCGATTTGACCTTATCGCCCGCTTTGACCAGCCATTTGGCGAGCGTGCCCTCTTCCATCGTCGGCGACAATGCGGGCATCAGGATTTCAACAGCCATAAGACACCTCAGCGATAGCAGACAGATTTGACAGCGGCGACCACTTCGGCGGTCGTCACCAGAGCAAGCTTTTCCAGATTGGCGGCATAGGGCATGGGCACATCTTTGCCCGTGCAGGTCACCACCGGCGCATCCAGATAATCAAAGGCGCGCTGCATGATGGTAGAGGCAAGGTGATCGCCGATCGAGCCTACTGGGAAACCCTCTTCCACCGTGACACAGCGGTTGGTTTTCATCACCGAAGCCAGCACCGTGTCATAGTCAATCGGGCGCAGCGTGCGCAGATCAACCACCTCGGCGCTGATTCCGTCTTTGGCAAGGATATCAGCAGCTTCCAGCGCGTATTTCATGCCAATGCCAAAGGACACAATCGTCACATCCGACCCTTCGCGCCAGATACGGGCTTTGCCGAAGGGGATGGTCAAATCGGGCAGGTCGGGCACTTCAAAGGTTTGACCGTACAGGATTTCGTTTTCCAAAAAGACCACGGGGTTGCGGTCGCGGATGGCGGTTTTCAGCAGGCCTTTGGCATCGGCGGCGGAATAGGGCATCACGACTTTCAGGCCGGGAATAGCCGCATACCAAGCGGCGTAGTCTTGGCTGTGCTGTGCACCCACACGGGCCGCAGCGCCGTTGGTGCCGCGAAACACAATCGGCGCGCCCATTTGGCCGCCCGACATATAGTTCGTCTTGGCAGCAGAGTTCAGGATATGGTCAATCGCCTGCATGGCGAAGTTCCATGTCATGAATTCTACAATCGGGTTCAAGCCCCCCCACGAAGCGCCCACGGCGATGCCGGTAAAGCCCATTTCGGTGATGGGTGTATCCACCACGCGCTTGGGGCCAAACTCTTCCAGCAAGCCTTGGCTGATCTTGTAAGCGCCTTGATATTCGCCGACCTCTTCGCCCATCAACATGACGGTTGGGTTGGCGCGCATTTCTTCGGCCATGGCTTCGCGCAAGGCTTCGCGCACGGTCATGGTTTTCATCGGCGTGCCGTCGGCCCAATCGGGCGAGGCTTTCGAGACGACAGAAACAGAGGCTGCGACAGGTGCCGCAGCTGCCACGGGGGCAGGGGCCGCAGTCGCGGCCACGGGCGCTGCTTTCGCCGCCACCGCTTCGCCCTCTTCCGACATCAGCAGGATCGGCGTGTTCACTTTCACGCCTGCCGTGCCTTCGGCCACCAACAACGCGCCTACTCGGCCCTCGTCGGTGGCTTCGAATTCCATCGTCGCCTTGTCGGTTTCAATCTCGGCCAAGATTTGGCCCGATTTCACCACATCGCCCACTTTGACCAGCCATTTGGCCAAGGTGCCCTCTTCCATCGTGGGCGACAGGGCCGGCATCAGTACTTCGGTTGCCATAGTGTCTCTCCCCCTCAGGCGTAAATATCGGTCCAAAGCTCGGTCAAGGCCGGCTCTGGGCTGTCTTTGGCGAATTCGGCTGACGCGTTGACCTGTTCTTTGATTTCACGGTCAATGATCTTCAGATCTTCCTCCGAAGCGAGGCCCGCGTTCAGCAGCAGATCGCGCACGTGTTCGATGGCGTCTTTTTCCGAACGAATCTTCTCGACCTCTTCGCGCGTGCGGTATTTCGCGGGGTCTGACATCGAATGGCCACGGTAGCGGTAGGTCATCATTTCCAAGATATAAGGCCCTTGGCCCGCGCGGCAGTGCGCCACCGCCTTTTCGCCAGCCGCTTTCACCGCCAGCACATCCATGCCGTCAACTTGTTCACCCGGAATGCCATAAGCCGCGCCGCGCCCAAAGAAGGTGCCCGACTTGGTCGAGCGTTTGACCGAGGTTCCCATGGCATACTGGTTGTTTTCGATGACAAAAATCACCGGCAACATCCACAGTTCGGCCATGTTATAGGTTTCATAAACCTGACCTTGATTGGCCGCGCCGTCGCCGAAATAGGTGAAGGTCACATTGTCATTGCCAAGGTATTTGTCAGCCAAAGCCAAGCCAGCCCCCAAGGGCACCTGCGCGCCCACAATGCCGTGGCCGCCGTAAAAGTGCTTTTCTTTGCTGAACATATGCATCGAGCCGCCCTTGCCCTTGGAGTATCCCCCCTCACGCCCCGTCAACTCTGCCATCACGCCTTTCGGGTCCATTCCACAGGCCAGCATATGGCCATGATCGCGGTAGGATGTGATGCGCTTGTCGCCCTCTTTGGTGCAGGCTTCCAAGCCCACCACAACGGCCTCTTGGCCGATATAAAGATGGCAAAATCCGCCAATCAGGCCCATGCCATAAAGCTGGCCAGCCTTTTCCTCAAAGCGGCGGATCAACAGCATCTCGCGGTAAAAGCCCAAAAGCTCTTCCTTGGACACATTGCTTTTCTGTGGTTCTTTCTTAACGGCCAAAGCGACAGCCTCCCTGCAGCGAAAGATAGTTTAGTGTTAAACCATCCATACAGCATCGGAGAAATAACGCAAAATACTAATTGCGCATGACCAGACACACCAGCGCATGGCAGCCATGTGCTTTATGCAACGCAACCGCGCGTGGGTTAACGGATCACAATCTCATCGGCGCGGATATAGCCCAGCACCGAGCGGACCTGTTCATCCAGAAGGTCAATGTCCAGATAATCATCTGACAGGCGATGTGTGAGGATTTTGAGTTTTTCCAATTCCGTCAGCAGCGCATCGCGCTCTGCCGTCAGGCTTTGCAACTCGCCCGCCGTCTGGGCTTGCCGCAGCACACCGTAGTCGCCCTGCACCGCGGCAAAGGCAAAGTAGGCGGCGAGGGTCGCCGTTAAAGCAAAATACATCATGCCACCAAAATTCGGGCGTGACCGCGACTTGGATAGGGAAATGCTCATTTTGCCCTCGTGCCCCTCTGATGGGGGATTTTGGGCAGTATGACACAAGCGATTGCGTTTGAAAAGCCTTGCGGCGTGGGCTGTTACGCCTTGCCCTTGTAGATATCGACCAAGTTCTGCAGCAGGGCCAAGGCTTCGGCCCTTGGGCGTTGAAAGCAGTTGCGCCCGATGATCGACCCGTTGCCGCCACCATCGCGAATGGCGCGGGCATCATCCAGCACCGAATCCGCGCCTTTTGCAGCGCCACCCGAAAACACAATCAACCGCCGCCCGTTCAGCGCTGATCGCACGCATTCGCGCACGCGGTCGGCTTGGGTTGCCACGGCGATGTGTCCCGCGTGGAAAGCCTTTTTCGCCTCAGGCTGGCTCAGATGGTCGGTAGAGAGTTTCACCTTGATGATATGCGCGCCCAAGAGCGCCGCGATATGGGCGGCATAGGCTGTCACATCGGCGGCGGTTTCGCCGTCTTTGTCCAAATCCTCGCCGCGCGGGTAAGACCAGATCACGCTTGCCACGCCTTTGGCCGCAGCCTCCCGCCGCATTTCGGCGATGTCTGCGAACATCGACAGGCTTTGGGAGGACCCAGGGTAGATCGTAAAGCCAATGGCCGAGCAGCCTAACCGCAGCGCGTCATCGACGCTGGCGGTGATGGCTTGGGTCTTGGGGGCCACCGCAGGCAGCAGCGAATTGGCCGAGTTCACTTTCAAGATCGTGGGGATTTGCCCCGCAAACGTATCGGCCCCTGCCTCGAGTGGCCCCAAAGGGGCGGCATAAGCCGACAGGCCCGCATCAATGGCTATCTGATAGTGATAATGCGGATCATAGGCCGCAGGGTTGACCGAGAATGACCGCGCTGGCCCGTGTTCAAAGCCCTGATCGACCGGAAGGATGATCACCTTGCCCGTGCCGCGCAATTGCCCCTCGTTCAAGATGCGGGCCAAATTGGCTTTGACCCCGGGCGTTTCGCCTTCATAGTTCGACAAAATCTTCTGAACGATCCGGCTGCTGCGCATGGCGGGCTCCTGTTTTGAACGCTTGGCGTCTTTATCGGGGGGCTTTGGGGCGCTGGCAATGTTGGTTTTGCGCTAACAGCGCGAAAAAATGTCAATTGCCGTGCCAGTTGCGATCAAGCGGCGCAAAGGATATGCCAAAGCCATGACCAACGCTGATCCCAAAAGATTGATCCGCATATCCCGCGAGAGTGGGGCCGATGGTCCTATTGAGCCGCCGCCCGAACCCTTGAACCTTGGCCACCGCGTGCGCGAATTGCGCAAGGCCAAAGGCTGGACGCTGGATCAGGCGGCCACACAGGCGGGCTTGGCCCGTTCAACGCTGTCAAAAATCGAAAACGGCCAGATGTCGCCCACCTATGACGCGGTGCGCAAATTGGCCGAGGGCTTGAAGATCTCGGTCCCGCAGTTGTTTACCCCCGCCGCCCGCGCGCAGGTGTCGGGCCGCATGGCTGTGACCAAGTTTGGCACGGGGCAGGGCCATGTGACGGCCACCTATGAACATGAATTGCTGGCAGGCAGCCTAACGCGCAAACAAATGCTGCCCTACCGCGCCACGATCCGCGCCCGCTCGATGGAGGATTTCGATGGCTGGGTGCGTCACGAAGGCGAAGAGTTTCTGTATGTGCTCACCGGCGTGGTGCGGCTATATTCCGAGTTTTACGAACCCGTCGATCTGCGCCGTGGGGACAGCGCCTATTATGACGCAACGATGGGCCATAATGTGATCAGCCTGTCGGAAGATGACGCCACCCTGCTATGGGTCACGTCCTTGGCTTGACGGGGGCTTAAAGCCCCCGCTTTACCTTATTGAAACCCAACCCAGCCGCCGACCATGTTGGCGCCGCCTGTGATGTCTTCGCCAAAGCCCGAAACCGTATTGCAGCCCGCGAGGGCCGCCAAAACGGCCAATACCAAGAATTTTTTCATGCTCTGCCTCTCGTTTCTTTGGTTAGTTTTGTTGCCACCATACATCCGGCATAAAGCCAAGCCAATCCCCATAGGCCGCAACATAATCTGGGTGCTTAAGGCTGGCTTTATGGGCCATGTGGCTGACGTTGGAATACCAAAAGGGAATGACATATCGCCCCGAGGTCAGCACGCGGTCAAGCGCTTGAACTGCCACGACAAATTCCTCACGGCTTTTTGAACTGACCATCGTGGTGATCAACCCATCTACCGCCGGAGAGGCGACCCCCATCCAGTTGCGCGTGCCTTCTTTGGTCACACCTTCCGACCCCCAATACAGCGTTTGCTCGTTGCCTGGGCTCAGTGACAAGGACCGCGTGTATTGGGTCATATCAAAGTTATAGACCGTGGTGCGTTCTTTATACTGGGCCGAGTCCACGGTTTGGATCGTGGCCGCAATCCCCAGTTTCTTCAGCGATTCAACATAGATATTGACTGCCGCAATCGTATCCGATGCGCCATTGGCCAGCAGGATTTCAAAGGCAAAAGGCACACCTTGGGCATCTTTCAATGCGCCGTCTTGAATGGTCCAGCCTGCCTCTTCGAGCAGTTTGTTGGCGGCCCGAAGATTGGCGCGGTTGGCTTCTGATCCATCCGACACGGGCTGGGCATAGCCTTCCAACGCACCGGGAAGGAGGCTGTCTTTGTAAGGTTCCAGCAGCGCTGCAACCTGAGGGCTGGCGGGTTCGGCCATTTGGCCGGACAATTCCGAATTGTCGAAATAGCTTTGAATGCGGGGGTTGGCCCCACCATTGATCGTTTGGTTCACCAACTCAAAGTTAAAGGCCAAACTCAACGCTTCACGCACCCGCCAATCGGCAAAGATCGGTTTGCGGGTGTTAAAGACCAACCCGTCGATGCCCGAGGGGCGCTTGTGGGGAATGTCTTCTTTGACCACATCGCCCGATTGCACCGCGGGAAAATCGTACGTTGTGGCCCATTTGGCCGCATTGCTTTCGCGGTACATATCAACGTCACCGGCCTTCAGCGCTTCGACAATCACGGTGGGGTCGGCGAAGTAGATGTATTTCAGGGCATCAAAGTTCCACAGCCCCTTGTTGAACGCCAAATCCGCGCCCCACCAATTGGGATTGCGCTTGTAGGTGATGAAATTCCCCGCCTCGATCTGATCGACGACATAGGGGCCAGATCCAATCACTGGATCTAGACTTGAGACGGTGAAATCCTTTCCCTCCCATTGCGCCTTCTTAAGGATCGGGCGCAGTCCCAACAGCAGGGGCATTTCGCGGTCAGGCTCGGTGAAGGTGAACTTGACGGACCTTGGTCCTGTTTGGGCGGCGGTGGCGATTTTCTTCCATGCTGCAGCGTAGCGAGGATTTCCTTGCTCACCCAAGGTTTGATAGGACCACAAAACATCCTCCACCGTGACGGGCGATCCGTCAGAGAATCGGGCCCCCTCACGCAGGGTGAATTCCACGTAAGAGCGCGCGTCATCTGTGTCGACTGATTCGGCCAATAGCCCGTAAAGGGAGAAGGGTTCGTCGTAAGAACGGCCCATAAGTGTCTCAATTGTAAGCGGAGAAATCGATCCGGGGGCCGAGCCTTTGGTGATGAACGGGTTAAGGGAATCAAAGCTTCCCGGCTCGCCAAACGTGATGGTTCCGCCCTTGGGAGCATCAGGATTGGCTTGGGGTAGGGACACAAAATCAGGTGGCAGCGCGGGGTCGCCATACATAGCGATGGCGTAACGCGGCTCGGCAGTGGCCATTTGGGCGGTCACGGCAAGGGCCAAAGCCGCTCCCAAGGTCTGAAGGATTTTGATCGCGCTGACGGGCATGGAAGGGGGTCCTTTGACGGGGCTTTGATCGCAACCCTACGGTGGGTTAAGGCGCATTTCAAACCTTTAGCTTGAAGCTTGGGGCCAATATGACTATAAAGTGCTTACTGCTCGATAGGTTTCTTGCCTGTATGAAACCTGCCTCAACGACTTAACGCCGGCTTCGTGCCGGCGTTTTTTTTATTCCCCCAAGCCCCGCTTGCCTTTCCCCTCGCAGCTGCAGCATTCTGGCGCAAAGAATGGAGCATCTCATGACCCTATCAGGCAAAACCGCTGTGATCACCGGATCCAACTCTGGCATCGGCCTTGGCGTGGCTGAGGCGCTGGCCGCGGCGGGCGCGCATGTGGTGTTGAATTCTTTCACCGATAGGCCCGAAGACCACGCCTTGGCCGCCGATCTGGCGCGGCGTTATGGGGTGAGTGCGCGTTACATCGCCGCCGACATGGCCGATGGTGCTGCGTGCCGTGATTTGATCGTTAAGGCGGGCGCTTGCGATATTCTGGTCAACAATGCGGGCATCCAGCACGTCGCCGCGATTGAAAACTTCCCCCCCGCCATGTGGGACCGCATCCTTGCGATCAACCTGTCATCCGCCTTTCACACCACAGCCGCAGCGCTACCCGCGATGAAGGCCAAGGGCTGGGGTCGGGTGGTCAATATCGCCTCGGCTCATGGTCTGACGGCAAGCCCGTTCAAATCGGCCTATATCGCCGCCAAACATGGGATTGTCGGTCTGTCAAAGACCACCGCGCTGGAAGTGGCGGGCCTAGGCATCACCGCCAATGCCATCTGCCCGGGCTATGTGCTAACCCCCTTGGTCGAAGCGCAGATCCCTGATCAGATGCAAGTGCATGGGATGGACCGCGACACGGTGATCCGCGAGGTGATGCTGCTGCGCCAACCCTCGCGCCAGTTTGCCACGGTGGAGCAGATCGGCGGGACAACTGTGTATCTGTGTTCGCCCGCTGCCGATCAGGTGACGGGCACAACGATCAGCGTCGATGGCGGCTGGACCGCGCTTTAAGCGCGTTTCATTTGAACTTGCCTCTGGCGGAACCCCAACCGGTTTGGGGGCCTTCGGCAAGAGGATTTGGGCACAGGGCAAATGGATCAGCTGGTGGGCAAGCCATTCAAAGCGCGGGCGATACCTGCGGCCAAGCGAGCGTTGTTTTTCACCAAAGCGATGTTGCAGATCAGCGAACGGCCTTGGGTCAGCTCGAACATCCGTTGCAATAGAAAGGGCGTGACGGCTTTGGCAGAAATGCCCGCCCTTTGTGCTTCGGCCAGCGCCTGTTCAATAAAGGGGTCGATCTCGGCACGGGGAATTTCGGCCTCAATTGGGATCGGGTTGGCCACGAACTGCCCGCCGGTCACGCCAAGGTTCACGCGCATCAGGTGGCTGGCGGCGATTTGGCCGACATTGTCCATGCGCAGTGGCGCTTTGAGGCCTGAAGAGCGCGACCAAAAGGCGGGGAAGTCATCTTGGCCGTAAGCGATAACGGGAACGCCGTAGGTTTCTAGCACCTCTAGCGTTTTGGGCAGGTCAAGAATGGCCTTGGCACCTGCGCCCACCACGGTGACGGGGGTTAGGCTGAACTCGGCCAGATCGGCCGAGATATCAAAGCTCACCTCGGCGCCGCGATGCACGCCACCAATGCCGCCCGTGGCAAAAACGCTGATCCCTGCCAGATGGGCGCAGATCATGGTGGCTGCAACCGTGGTGGCCCCCATGCGGCCCAAGGCCAAACAGGCGGCCAAATCGGCGCGGGAAACTTTCATCGCATCACGGGTTTGGCCAAGCCTTTCCAACTCTTGCGACGTTAGGCCCACATGGATGCGCCCTGCCATCAGCGCCAAGGTGGCGGGCACCGCCCCTGCGGCGCGGATTTCGTCTTCCACCGCGCGGGCGGTTTCTACATTTTGCGGCCAAGGCATCCCATGGGTGATGATGGTCGATTCCAGCGCCACGAGGGGGCGGCCTGCGGCACGGGCCTCGGCCACTTCGGGCGAAAAGGTCAGGACGTTGGACAGGGTCATGAGCCCACCTCTTTTGAGACAAAATCTGCAGCAGCGCGCAAGGCGGCGTTAAGCGCCGTGATGCGATCGGCCCCGCGCCGTTCGGCCACGATATGGGCGGCCATAAAGGTATCGCCCGCGCCCGTGACGCGGTGCACCATGACTTGGCGCGGGGTGGCACTGATCACCCCTTGGCCGGCCCGCCCCTCAGCACAGGGGTTGCCGCCATTTGTCACCAAAACGCGGCCTGCACCCCGCGCCAAAAGCGCTTCGGCCGCTTGGACAGCGGTGGTGGCACTGGTATCGCCCGATAGGATGCGCGCTTCTTCCAAATTGGCGTAAAGCGTTGCGCCGCCGTGGCGCAGCAAGGGCGCCAGACGATCCGCCTTGCCTGGAGAGGCAGGGGCCAACCGCAGATCGGCGCGGGCAAAAAGGGCGGAGGTGGCGATGTCAGACAGAAGGCTTTCGGTCAGATTGCCATCCAGCGCAATCATCCCCGACCAAGGCGCTTGGGCCGAACCCAAAGTGCCATCCCTTAAAGGCCGCAGGATTTTGTCGCCTGCGGCTTCCAGCGAATGGGCGTCGGCGATGGCCGCGATCAGGCCTTGGCCTGCCTCTATCGCCATATAGATATCTGTGGGCAAATCGTCAGAGCGGTAAACATTTTGCGTCAAAAGCCCCAACCGCTGGCATGCCGCGATCAGATCATCGCCTGCCGCATCCCGACCAATCGCGCTCAGAAGGGCGGGTTTCAGACCAAGTTTCGCCAAAGTGACGGCAATGTTCAACGCCACACCGCCGGGCAAGCGGGTGATGCGGCCGGGCACATCGCCGCCCACGGCCAAGGGCACATGGGTGCGCCCGATGATGTCCCACAAGACGGAACCGATGCAAAGGATATCTGGTGTCATAAAGCGCATCATCGCGGGTTTTGGGGGCGCGGTGCAAGGGGAAGTGTTGCAGCCTCCGGCGGGGATATTTGGGCACATATGAAAGGGGGGGCCGGGGGAAAGAATATGAGGCTGGGCTTGCGCTGGGGGACAACTGGCGCTAAAGGAGGCGCACTTCACAGGTGGGGCTTGGGCCATGCGGGGAGAAATCCCGTTTGGTCCGCCGGTTGGGGGAAACCCTGAAGACGGCCTCACTCAGGTTTAAACCGGAAAAGGATAGCACATGGCTCTTCCCGAGTTCACCATGCGTCAGCTGTTGGAAGCTGGCGTTCACTATGGCCACCAGACCGCCCGTTGGAACCCCCGTATGGGCGAGTTCATCTACGGCGATCGCAATGGCATTCACATTCTTGACCTGACGCAGACTGTGCCCATGCTGGACGCAGCCCTGAAAGCCGTGCGCGACACTGTCGCCAAGGGCGGTCGGATCTTGTTTGTTGGCACCAAGCGTCAGGCGCAAAACGCCGTGGCCGAAGCTGCCGAGAAATGCGCTCAGTATTACATGAACCATCGTTGGTTGGGCGGCACGCTGACCAACTGGAAAACCATCCAGAACTCGATCGCCCGCCTGAAGGCGCTGGACGAGATCTTGGCTGGCGGGGCCGAGGGCCTGACCAAGAAAGAACGCCTGAACATGGAGCGTGAGCAGGGCAAGCTGCAAGCCTCGCTCGGCGGGATCCGCGAAATGGGCGGCACGCCCGACCTGATCTTTGTGATCGATGTTGGCAAAGAATCGCTGGCCATCACCGAAGCCAAAAAGCTGGGCATTCCGGTTGTTGGCATCGTGGATTCCAACTGCTCGCCCAAAGACATCGACTTTGTCATCCCCGGCAACGACGACGCCAGCCGTGCGATCTCTTTGTATTGCGACCTGATCAGCCGCGCGGCCCTGGATGGCATGACCGCCCAAATGGGTGCGGCCGGTGTTGACCTTGGCGCTTTGGATGAAGCCCCGGCCGAAGAAGCCGTGGAAGCCTAATGTTTCGGCCCCGCCACGGGTGCGGGGCTGGTTTCACAAATCTGGTAACGGGCGGGGGTATATCCCGCCTGCTGCCATTTATAGCACAGTGGAGACTTTAGCATGACCGTCACCGCACAAATGGTGAAAGAGCTGCGCGAATCAACCGGCGCAGGCATGATGGACGCCAAAAAGGCGCTTGTCGAAACCAATGGCGACATGGAAGCCGCCGTTGACTGGCTGCGCACCAAAGGCTTGGCCAAGGCTGCCAAAAAGGCAGACCGTGTGGCGGCCGAGGGTTTGGTGGGCGTGGCCGTCAACAACGGCCGCGGTGTCGCGGTTGAGATCAACTCGGAAACCGACTTTGTCGCGAAGAACCCCGACTTCCAGTCGTTGGTGCGTGAAGTGACCAAGGTTGCCTTGGAAACGGGCACCTCGATTGAAGTGTTGAAGGCGTCGCATTTGAACGGTGAGCCGGTGGAAACCGTGATCAACGGGGCCATCGCGCGCATTGGCGAGAACATGACGCTGCGCCGGATGCACGTTTTGGAAGGCGACACGGTTGTGTCTTACGTCCACAACGCCGCCACCGACGGCATGGGCAAAATCGGCGTGCTGGTTGCTTTGACCGGCCCTGCGGACGCAGCTCAGGCCATCGGCAAGCAGTTTGCGATGCATATCGCCGCAACCTCTCCTTTGGCTTTGTCAGAAGCTTCGCTGGACCCCGTGGTGATGGAACGCGAACTGGCTGTGCAAACCGCCAAGGCGCTGGAAGAAAACGCGTCCTCGGCCAAGCCCAAGCCCGATGCTGTTATTCATAACAACATCATCCCGGGCCGCATGAAGCGCTTTTTGTCGGAAAACACCCTGCTGGGTCAGCAGTTTGTGATCAACCCCGACGTGACAGTGGAACAGGCTGCCAAAGATGCTGGTGTTGTGATCACGGGCTATGCCCGCGTGTCGGTCGGCGAAGGCATCGAGAAAGAAAAAGAAGACTTTGCCGCCGAAGTGGCAAAGATGAACAAGGCCTGATCTTTACAGATCATGGATTGGCAAAGGCCGGAGGAAACTCCGGCCTTTTTCATTAAATTACCATCAGCCGTTGCAGTCCGTGGAAGTGGTAAACATCTGCGTAGCTTGGCGCTTCGACCAGCCGCAGATCGGGGCGGCGGGCGAAAAGGATCGGCAGGGCCAGCCGCAGTTCCAGACGGGCCAAGGGCGCGCCGACGCAAAAATGCACGCCTGCGCCAAAACTGGTGTTGGCCTTGATGCTGCGGGTGGGGTCAAAGCGGTGCGCGTCATCCCACACCCCCGCATCGCGGTTGGCCATGGCCAGCAACAGACCCACCTGATCGCCGCGATGGAAGGTGTGGCCCATCACCTCGACATCGGTATAGGCCCAGCGGGTGAACATATGCAGCGCAGGGTCAAAACGCAGGATTTCTTCGACCAAGGGCTCGGGATCGGCCATCGCCCCTTGCGTGCCCGTTTCCAGCACCAGTTTCACCCCGTTGCCAATCGTGTGCACGGTGGCTTCATGCCCCGCGTTCAAAAGCAGGATGCAGGTGGTGATCAACTCATCCGTCGTGAGGCGCTCGCCGTCTTGTTCGGCGGCGATCAGGTGGGTGATCAGATCATCGGCAGGCTTGGCGCGGCGCTCTTCAACATAGCCGCGCAGGAAGGCCACGAAGGCCTCGGTTGCAGCCACAGCACGGTCTTCGCGGGCACGGTCGCGGCCAGCCATATACATGCCCACCATGGCGTTGGACCATCGCAGCAAATCGGGGGCCATGTCTTCGGGCACGCCCAGAAGGCGGGCGATGATGATCACCGGCAGCTTTTGGCCAAAATGCGCTAGCAGGTCAAAGGGGCCGTCAGGAAAGGCGTCGATCAATTGATGCGACAGGGCGCTGATCTGCGGCCCCAAAGCGTCAATTCGGCGCGAGGTGAAGGCGCGCAGCACCAAATTGCGCAGGCGTGTGTGGCGGGGGGCTTCCAGTTCCAGCATCGAATGCGCCTCGACCGCGTAAAAGGGGCGCAGGTGGTCGGGGATGTTAAGCGGTTCTGGGCTTTCGCGGCCAAACCGCCTGTCGCGGAAAATGGCACTACAGGCGGCGGCGTTGCCGGTGCAGGTCAGATTGTAATCTGTCCAATGAAAGAAAGGGCCAGCGTCGCGGGCCTGTTCATAAAATGGATAGGGGTTTTGAACAAAGGCGGGGTCTGTCGGCGATTGAGAAAACGAACGCATCAGGCGGCTTTCTTGGGCAATCTTTGGGCAACCATCACACCAAGGCCCACCAGCGCTGCCCCAGCAGCCTGCCACCAGTTCCACGCCCCGCCCAGCATCACGGCCATGAGCATCACATAAAACGGTGTCGCGTTGATGTGCAAGGCCGCCATCGCGATGCCCAAACGGCGCACGCCGATCACCCAGAAAATCTGGCTTAGCGTCAAAGAGCCCATGACAAAGATCAACAAAGCTGCCCATTCACGCCCGCCCATGGCGGCCATATTGGGGCCTTGGGCGATGCCAAAGGGCACGGTGGCCAAGAACACGATGCTCATCGCCACAGCCCCGCCGACCAAGGTGATGGTGGTTTGCCCCAGCGAGGACAGGCCGGGCAGGGCCGTGATCGTCCAACGTGAACCGAGGGTGTAGAAAAAAGTCGACAACACACAAAGCAGCGCGCCAAAGCCAAAGCTGATGCCACGAATGCCCGTGCCAAGCGCCACAACCCCGCCGCACAGCGCCAGCCCAAAGCCCAAAACCAAGGGCAGGGTGATCTTGCGCCCGTCCAGCGCAATCTCTACCACCACACCAATCACCGGAAGCGCGGCCGAGATCACCGCCACAGTCACCGCATCGGTCAGCGATTGGCCCGCAATCACCAACAGGCTGCCAAGGCCCACAAAACTGCCCACCGCGATGCCCATCTTCCAATTGGCATTGCGCAGCGCTTGCCAGCCATCCAGCCACAGCCAGAACGGCATCAGCACCGCTGCTGCCAAGATCATCCGTGCCGCGGCCAAAGCCATAGGGTGCAGCGTGGGCATCAGGAAAGTGTTGGCGGGCAGGCCAGATGACCATGTCACCATTGCCAGCACACAGATCAGATGCGCGGTCCATATACGGGCGGGGGGGAGGGGTGTGTTCATAGCCATTCCTAACCCGCCCTTTGGCTGCTTGACTGTTCTAAGGGCGACAAGCCCACAGGGTCAGGCGGCGGAAAGTGCCGCCACGATCGCGCCAAAATCAACTGCCTTCAGGCTGGCCCCACCAACCAAGGCACCGTCCACATCCTTGACCGCGAAAATTTCTGCAGCGTTCGACGGCTTGACCGACCCGCCATAAAGAATACGCACACCTTGACCATCTTCGCCCAAGGCCTTTACCAGTTCAGCGCGCAAAAAGGCGTGAACTTCGGCGATTTGATCTAGTGTAGGGGTGCGGCCGGTGCCGATGGCCCAAACCGGTTCATAGGCGATCACGACATTGGCCGCAGTTGCCCCCACAGGGATCGAGCCGTGCAACTGGTTGCCACACAGCGCCAAGGTTTCCCCCGCATCTCGCTGCGCTTCGGTTTCGCCCAAGCAAACGATGGCGATCATGTCAGCGGCAAGGGCGGCTTCGGCCTTGGCCTTTACCAGCGCATTCGTCTCAGCGTGGTCAGCGCGGCGTTCGGAATGGCCCAAGATCACATGGCTTGCGCCCGCGTCCTTCAGCATGGCGGCAGAAATATCGCCCGTATGCGCGCCAGACGCCTTGGAGTGGCAATCTTGCCCGCCGATGTGCAGCGCTTTGCCCTTAGTGTGATAGGCCGCTTGGGCGATCAAAGTGGCGGGGGGGCACAGCAGCATCTCGCAGGCAGGGGCAGGGTGGGCGGCCAGAAGGGCGCGCATCTCGTCCAAAGCGGCCGTCGTGCCGTTCATCTTCCAATTGCCAGCGGCGAGTTTTTTCATAGCGGCCTCCTGTTGCTGCAGGCAGGCCTAGCCAAAAGAGGGGCGTTTGGAAAGCTGGAAAAGGCAGGTCACGCGGCGGTTTGATCTTTGAATTTGATCGATTCGCCGCAGCCACAAGCCTCGGCTACGTTTGGATTGCGGAACTTAAAGCCGCTTTCCAACAGGCCCATCTCGTAATCAATCTCGGTCCCGATGAGGAACATCTGTGCCATGGGGGCAATCAGAACCCGCGCACCGTCTTGTTCCACCACCTCGTCCAAAGGGTTGACGGTGGTGACATAATCCATCGTGTATTCCATGCCCGCGCAGCCGCCCTTTTTGACGCCAATACGCAGCCCTTGCGAACCCTTGGATTCCATCAGGCCAGCGATTTGACGGGCCGCAATCGGCGATAAGGTGACGGCGGCTTTGCCGGGTATGCCAAACATAACAAGTCTCCTTTTCGCTAATCTAAGGTCTTGAGGGGGCCGTTCCAAGACGGGTAGGCCACAATGTTTGCCAAAGGTGCCGCGAACAGGCTCAAAGGGCAAGTGTTTCGTCAGCCTTGGTTTACATAAAGCCCAGTTCCAAACGCGCTTCGTCTGACATCATCTCCATCCCCCAAGGCGGATCGAAGGTCATATTGACTTTGATCTCTTTGACACCGGCCACAGATTCGACGGCCGCTTCTACCCAACCGGGCATCTCGCCCGCAACGGGGCAGCCCGGCGCGGTGAGGGTCATGGCGATATCTACGGCGTTTTCCGTTGAAATTTCAACTGTATAGACCAACCCAAGGTCATAGATATTCACCGGAATTTCCGGATCAAACACCGTGCGGCAGGCATTCACGACCGCCTCATACAGCGGGTGGTCGGTGGTTGAAGGGCGGATCAGGGGGGCGCCCTCGATCTTGTCCGGCTGCTCGGTCATGGCACGCTCGCAATAGTTGTTGAGCGATTATATAGGGAATTCTGCCACAAGGTCCAGAGCAGCCGCTGAAATGGCGAAAAGACGATCAGAATGGGATTTCGTCATCCAAATCAGACCGTCCACCCGATTTCGCGCCAGCCGGTGCGCCACGCGATCCGCCGCCCGTCGAGGCGGAGCCGCCATAGCCCGCATCGTCATAGCCGCCGCGCTCTTCGCCGCCGCTGCGCGCTGCGCCATCGCGGCCACCCAGCAAGGTCAACTCACCGCGGAACTGGCGCAGCACAACTTCGGTCGTGTAACGATCCGCGCCCGATTGGTCTTGCCATTTGCGGGTTTCCAACTGGCCTTCGATGTAAACGGTCGAACCTTTTTTCAAGTATTGCTCGGCAATCTTGCCCAAAGCCTCGTTGAAAATGGCGACCGAATGCCATTCGGTGCGTTCTTTGCGCTCGCCCGAGGCTTTGTCGCGCCAAGTTTCCGATGTGGCGATGCGCAGGTTTACCACCTTGCCGCCATTTTGAAAGCTGCGCACTTCGGGGTCTGCCCCAAGGTTGCCCACGATGATCACTTTGTTGACGGACCCAGCCATTTTGCCTCTCCCTGATTCCAATGTTTCGACAGCCTTGCCGAACTTGGTTAAGAAAAACTTATAGACCACCCAGCAAGGTCGCCGCAATGCGCGCGTGAAATCTTGTCAGATGGCACGTCACAGGGGGATGGCGCTATTCTTGCCCATCCTGTGGTAGGCGATGGAAAACGGTTGGAAAAAATTGGAAAATTTCTTAAGAGTGCTGCAACAATCGCGCTCTGGGGCGCTAAAGGACGTCGCAAGCTTGCAAAAATCACATCGAACCCTGCTGACATCGGCCCTTTTGGCACTTGCGCTTGGCACGGGTGCAGGTGCCGAAGGGCTAAAGTTCGGCGGCAACACATCAAAAAGCCGCGCGGCCTTATTTCGCTCTCAAGTTTCGCTGTTGGATGGCAAATTGGCAGATCAGTATTCCAACGTCGCGCTCAACAAAGGTGCCGAGCGTGATGTCACCCGCTTGCGCTATTCGGGCAAGTATCGGGGGCTTTACCTAGAAATGGCAAAAGCAGCTGCTCGCAAATATGACGTGCCTGAAGAGCTGTTTCTGCGCTTGGTGCAGCAGGAAAGTGGGTGGAATCCAACCATCGTTTCGCCCAAAGGGGCGTTTGGTTTGGCGCAGTTGATGCCGGGCACTGCTGACCTTTTGGGGGTGGACGAAACCGATCCGCAATCGAACCTCGAGGGCGGGGCGCGCTATCTGTCGATGATGTATGCCCGTTTCGGGTCGTGGAAACTGGCTCTTGCCGCCTATAATGCGGGGCCAGAGGCGGTTGAGGCTGCCGGCGGTGTGCCCGATTATGAGGAAACCCAGAATTACGTCGCGGCGATCTTGGGCTAAAGCGCGTTATTCAGCCGCAAACGTAATCACAGGCTCCATCTGCGCCAGCACATCTGCCCCAAGGTGGCATTTGATCTGATGCCCGTCCGTCAGGGTTTGCACAGGCGGCATCTGGCTGTCACACAAGCCCCCCGCCACTTGCGATTTCCACCGGCAACGCGTTTGGAACGGGCAACCGGGCGGTGGGTTCATGGCAGACGGAATGTCACCTTCTAGCACGATGCGCTTGCGGATCACTTTGGTGTCAGCTACGGGCACGGCAGACAGAAGGGCTTCGGTATAGGGATGATAGGGTGGCTGAAAGACCTGATCGGTCGACCCCATTTCCACCACATGGCCCAGATACATCACCAAAACGCGGTCCGACAGGTAGCGCACAATCGACAGATCGTGGCTGATGAACAGCAAGGTCGTCTTATTCTGGCGCTGAATATCCATCAGCAGATCAGTCACCGCCGCCTGAACTGACACATCCAAGGCGCTGACAGGTTCATCTGCCACCACAACCTTAGCCCCGCCCGCAAAGGCCCGCGCAATCCCCACACGCTGCTTTTGCCCGCCAGACAACTGGCGCGGCATCCGTTCAGCAAAGGCGCGGGGCAGTTTGACAAGATCAAGCAGCTCTAGCATCCGGTCATTGCGCTCGGCGTCGGACGTGCCGATGTGGAACACCTCTAGCGCGCGGATGATCTGGCGGCCCACGCTCATCGAGGGGTTGAGCGTGTCAAACGGGTTTTGAAACACCATCTGCACCGACGACACCGTATCGACGCTGCGCTTTTGAATAGGCGTAGATTGCACCTGTTCGTCAAACAGCATGATCGTGCCAGAGGTGGCCGTTTCCAGCCCCATCAACACCTTGGCAAAGGTTGATTTGCCACAGCCGCTTTCGCCCACAATCGCCAGCGTTTCGCCTTCATGGGCTGCAAAGCTAAGCGTTTCATTGGCCTTGACCACTTTGGCATGGCCGCCGCCAAAAGCGCCGCCCGAAACCGCGTAGTATTTCTTCAAATCATCCATCTGCAAAACCACTTTGCCGATGGGCGCTTTTTCCTTCACCACCCGCGCTTTAGGCGCTGCTGTCCAATCGATCTCGTCCCACTTCACGCAGCGCGAGGCGTGGCGGTCGGCGTGGGGCACATCGGCCATCGCCACATCGCCCGCATCACAGCGCCCCGCCTGAAAATACGCGCAGCGCGGACCAAAGTTGCAGCCCTTGGGGCGTTCATGGGGCAGGGGGAAGTTGCCGGGGATTGAGATGAGTGGCCGTGCATTCTTATCCGCACCGGGCAGCGGGATCGAACGAAACAGGGCTTGCGTGTAGGGATGGCGCATATCGTCAAACACTTGCGCCACAGCGCCGGTTTCCACCGCCTCGCCCGAATACATCACGCAAAGCCTATCGCAGACATCCATGATCAGGCCCAGATTGTGGCTGATAAACAGCATCGACGTGCCGTATTTATGCCCCAAATCCTTGACCAGATCGACAATCCCCGCTTCCACCGTCACATCCAGCGCTGTGGTGGGTTCATCCAAAATCAACAGCGCGGGTTTTGACATCAGCGCCATCGCGATGACGATGCGTTGTTGCTGGCCGCCCGAAAGCTGGTGAGGAAAGGCGTTCAAGATGCGGTCGGGGTCGGGCAGGCGCACGTCGGCCACGATCTGGCGCGCCAACTCCCACGCCTCTGCCCGCGCCATGCCTTGATGGATCATCGGCACTTCGATCAGTTGCGCGCCGATCTTCATTGCGGGGTTCAAGGATGCCATGGGCTCTTGATAGATCATGGCAATCTCTGACCCGCGCAGATGGCGCAGCTCTTCCTCGCCCATCGTCACCAGATCGCGGCCCTTGAACTTGATCGATCCTGACACGATCTGCCCGTTCTTGCCCAGATCGCGCATCACGCCCAAAGCCACGGTCGACTTGCCGCAGCCAGACTCGCCCACCAAGCCCATAGCCTCGCCCGCCATGACTTTGCAGGAAAAATCCATCACAGCCGGAATTTCGCGCATACGGGTGAAGAAAGAGATTGAAAGGTTTTCGATCTCTAAAATCGGTTGAGAAGCGTCCCAGATCGTGTTGGTCATCACATCCTCAATCCTTCAGGCTTTCTTCGCGCAGGCCATCGGCCAGCAGGTTCAGCCCCAAAACAAGGCTCATCAATGCCAGCGCAGGCACGACGGCAGGGTGGGGCACCATCGACAGCAACTTGCGACCGGCATTGATCGTTGACCCCCAATCAGGGCTTTCGGGCGTAACCCCTAGGCCAAAAAAGCCCAGCGTGCCCAAAAGGATCGTCGTATAACCAATGCGCAAACAGTAATCGACGATCAGGGGGCCACGCGCGTTGGGCAAAATCTCCCACAGCATGATGTACCACCCCTTTTCGCCGCGCGTTTGCCCCGCCGCCACATAGTCGCGCGATTTGATATCCATCACGATGCCGCGCACGATGCGAAATACCGTGGGCGCGTTGACGAAGACGACCGAAACAAAGACGTTGAGCAGGTTCGGATCCATCCCCCAAACGCCCAGTGGGTCGGCGTTAAAGGCCAAGCCCGAATAGGCCCACAGGCCCAAAACCAGCGTGATGCCGACATAAAGGTTGCGCTTGTTCGGGCTGGTGTGAAAGCGCGACTGAAACAAGATCGCAAAGAACGCGATGGGGATCAGGAACAACACCGCCGCCAAGACCACCGGAATGCCGGTGTTGCGAATTTCGGGTGTCACCAGCAGGTAGAACAACAAGATCACCGGAAAGGCCAAAACAAGGTTCGCCAGAAACGACAACCCCGTATCCAAGCGCCCGCCGATATAGCCCGCAGGCAAGCCCAGCGTGATGCCCACCAAGAAGGCAAAGGTCGTGGCCGCAGGCGCAATGATCAACACCTGCCGCGCGCCCATCACCATGCGCGAAAACACATCGCGCGCAAGGTGATCGCCGCCCAAAAGGAACCACTTATACTGCCCCTCAGCCCCTTCTGGCACCACAGCACCGGGCAGGGGGTTCTTGACCGAGCCCAACTGCGCCAAAGGATCGAAGGTCATGATGACATTGGCAAAAAGGGCGGTGAAAACCCAAAACATCACCAGCGCAAAGCCTACGATCGCCACGGGGCTGTCAAACAGCTTGCCATAAAGCCCCAAGCTCCGCTTGAAGCGGAACGACAGCGCAAAGGTCACGGTCAGCGCGACCCATACGGGCCAGAACTGCTTTGCCATCAGCCCGAAGATTGCGGCCCAAGATAAAGGTTCACTCATATCAGCCCAGCCGGATTCGGGGATTAAGGAAGACATAGCCGATGTCAGAGATCAGCTGTGTCACAAGCACGAAGATCACGGCCACCACAGAGGCGCCCAACAACATCTCGATGTCGTTGTTGCCGGCGGCGGTGACAAGCATCCAGCCGAAGCCTTTGTAGTTGAACAGCGTTTCCACGATCACCACGCCATTGAGAAGATAGGGAAACTGCAACATGATCACCGTGAAGGGCGCAATCATCGCATTGCGCAGCGCATGGCGCAGCACGACTTGGCGGAACCCCACGCCCTTAAGCCGCGCGGTGCGGATATATTGCTGCGTCATCACCTCTGTCATCGAAGCGCGGGTCATGCGGGCAATATAGCCCACGCCGTAAAGCGCAATCGTGGCCACCGGCAGGCCAAAATTCCAAAAGGTTATGTTATCCATGGCCGAAGTTGCCGTGCCCATGAACAGTGTCTTACTGCCAATCCAACCCCATTCCGCCAACAAGGGCGACAGGCCCGTGGCGGGTGAGGCGAGCAGCACCACCAAAATCACGCCCGACACATATTCTGGTGTGGCGCTTGTGGCGATGGAAAAGGTCGACAGCACACGGTCGGTGCGCGAGCCTTCACGCATCCCTGCCAAAACGCCGATCAGCAGCGCCACAGGCACCATCACCAGCATCACGGCCAACATCAGCCAGCCTGTGGCCGCCATTGATTTGCCCAGAGAAAACAGAACCGTCTTCTTGAAAACGGTCGATACGCCCCAGTTGCCCTGAAAAACGCCGCAAAACTTCGGTGCCATCGCGGGATCGTCGCGCTGCCCGATGCACTTGCCGCGCGTCACCCCTTTTTCGTCGGTGATCACCCAACCCGGTGCGGCACCCAGCCATTCGGCATAGCGATAAAACACCGACCCGTTGTGGCCATGCTCTTCCAACCACGACGCCACGGCCGCATCCGTCATGCGGACCGACCCTTCTGACCGTGCCAGTTTTTCCAAATTCGGCGGCAGATTGGTGAGAAAGAAAACGACAAAGGTCAACACCAAAGCCGTCACCAGCATCACGCCCAGACGCCGGATCACGAATGCGAGCATGAAAGCTTCCTACGTGCCAGACAGGCCCAAAGGGCCAGAATGAAAAAAGGCGGGAGCGCTGCTGCCAGCGCTCCCGCCCCGATTTAATCGCTTATGCCAGCGACCACAGGTAGTGGTGATGCTCCATCGACGGGTGCATCACAGCGCCCACAACATTCGGCTTGGTGTGGCGATAGAGCGAGCGCCAGTAGGGCTGAATGATGTAGCCTTCGTCCTGCAGGATCTTTTCCAAGATCGCTGCCTGCTCGCGGCGCTTTTCGCCGTCTGCAAGGGCCAAAGCTGCGGTCATGGCAGCGTCAAAGTCGGCATTCGCCATGCCGGTTTCGTTCCAAGAACCGGTCGAGGTGTAGGCATACTGCATGTTCTGCACTGCCAGCGGGCGGTGGTTCCAGGTGGTCGACGAGAAGGGATACTTCTGCCAATCATTCCAGAAGGTCGAACCTGGCATAACGGTGCGCTTCACATTCACGCCCGCTTTACGCAGTTCATCAGCAACGGCGTCAGAGGTATCCAGTTCAAAGCCGCCATCCAGCGAGATGAACTCGAACTCGGCATCGGCCAGATTGTGCTTGGCCAGAACGTCTTTGACGCCTGCTTTGTCGAAGGTCTGCGCATCAAGTTTGGCATATTCGGGGTGAACCGGGCAAGCATGATGGTTTTCAGCCGTGGTGCCAAGACCATTATAGCCCAACTGTAGTACAACGGCCGGGTCAACCGCGCGCTGCAGGGCAGAGCGGACTTCTTTTTCTTTGTACAAATCCGACGTGGCTGAGTTAAAGCGGCACACGATGGTCGAGGCGGTGACGGCTTCGTACTTGGTCCAGCCCAAGGTGTTCAGCTGTTCGATGAATTCGCCGGTCGATTCGTAGTTCATGTCAATCTCGTCCGAGTTGGCGAGGCTGACCATGACTGAAGGATCGGTACCAAAGTCGACGTAGTGAATTTCGTCCAAGGGCGCAACGCCGCCCCACCACTTGTGGCTTTCGGGGGCGCGCACGATGGTCATCTTCTGGCCGACCGACATTTCGCCCGGAACATAGGGGCCGGTGCCGATGCCATTCACGGCAGGATCATCACCGTCTTTGAAGGACGAGTGCACGATTGCCGCCGGATAGTCAGAGATAGCAGCCACAACCGCGATGTCAGAGATCGACATCTTCAGCTCAACTGTGTGGTCATCGATCTTCACAACCGACCCGTCGCGCAGCTTGGTGACCATAACGGGATTGCCCGCTTCGTCATTCACAGCAGCACCGGCAGCGTCAACCTTGGCGACCATTTCGGTCAGGCCGGGGAAGCGCGACGCCATAGCGTTGCCGTCCACCGAGCCGTCAGCCCAACGGGTGAAGTTGAAGATCACGTCGTCTGCGGTGAAGGCATCGCCGTTGTTCCAGGTAACGCCCTGACGCACTTTCATCGTGTAGCCCGTCGCATCCGCGTTGGCTTCCCACGATTCCAGCAAACGGCCTTCGAACGAGCCGTCAGGGTTGTACTGAACCAGATATTCCAGCCAGCCGCGGTAAACGTTCGCAATCTGCGGCCAATCTGCCAAGCGAGGATCTTTCATCGCTTTGGTTTCCATGGCAACGCGAACAACGCCGCCCACCTTGACGTCTGCGGCCATAGCCGGGGCATCCAAGCCCAAAAGGCCATAGGCAGCCACTGCTGACACACCCAAAGCGGTGGTGCGGGTCAGGAACTCACGGCGGCTCAGTTCGCCGGCCTTCACTTCGGCCAGGTGCATCGAAGCACCCGGATGCAAAGCGTCGATCCTTGTCATATCGTTCATGGTCGTCTCCCTGTCGGGCTATTGCCCTAGTTATCGTTTGTCAGCGGCACCGCTTGCGCGCGCTGATCCGGCGAACCGGTGTGGCTGGCGCGGTGCACGTGCTCACCCGCCTATTCCGCATCTTTTCGGGGTCTGCGTCAACGCTTGGATTCGTCACCCCCTATAACGTTTGCGACAAGAACGCGCCGCTTTGCGCAGTTGCTGCGCTGCGGCATAAGAAAGGTTGGGGTTTGTGGCCGATCGTGCGGCCGCAAACGTGAGATTCATTCTTGGAAATTTCCGCTTAAACGGATGTTTGCAGTCCGGCTCTTGGACGCGAATCGCTTACAGATTGCGGCGAAACTCGCGCGGCGAGCTGCCGGTGCGGTTCTGGAACGCTCGGGTGAAATAGGCGGCCGAGGTGAAGCCAAGGCTGGTGCCGATGACGTTTATGCGAAGTTTCGTTTCCGCCAAAAGCTTGCGTGCCTCAAATATCCGGCGGTCTTGCAGCAAATCTATCGCCGAACGGCTGCAGGTTTGTCGGCAGCAGCGCGTCAAATGGGTGGGCGTCACCCCCAATTCTGCCGCAAGCAACCCAACCCCCACACCAGAGCGAAACTTCTCTTCCATCAAGGCGGTAAAGCGCGCGACCAACCGCCGCGCGGCATCGTTCTTTTGGCCTTCTTCGCCCAATCGCAGGACTTGGCGTTCAATCCAAACCGACAGAAGGGCAATATAGGCCTGAGCGGCCCGCAGATTGCCCGCTTGGTCGCTGTCCAATTCGCGTTGAATTGCGTCGAGCATGGTGTTCAACTCTTGTTGCACATGCACTTCGCGAATGCGCAGGTGCACCGGTATCCGCGGCAAATCTTGGTCGGCACCCTGGCCGAAAAATACAGCCATGCCATAAACTTGCGCGCCGACCTCAAAGCCGTGCATCACGCCTTTTGGAATGAATATGCCGTTGTGGGCCGTATAGCCACGGGTTTGCCCTGCGATGGTGATGCGGCCCTGACCTTTGGTGAACCATAAAAAGCACGGTTCCTCCAAAGAGCGCATGCCTTCTACACGCCACTTTTCCCCGCCCGACAAACGAGGAATGGCGGTCAAACGCACAAGAGAGTTGGGCGCTGTGGCTTGCATCGAATTGGCTTATCCCCTCCTAAATTCTTCTTAAATCATAGCTTGGCTGTGCTTCAGATGCGAACGAAAAATTCTACTTTCGGGGCGATGTGGCAATCCTTTGGTTGCAGAGCATCGTCTTTCGCCCCCTTGGCTGCTACCCTGGAATAACCTTGGTCCACTCTGTCATGCGGGTGCGAAACCACGTGCGCTGCCGCTTGGCATATTGCCGCGAGGCGAGGATGGCCGCGTTGCGCGCGGCGTTGAGTGTGCTCTCACCGCGCAGATGCGCCACCAACTCTGGCGCGCCGATGGCACGGGCCCAAGGTCGGTCGGCTTGCCAATGGGGCAGGGCGGCGCGGGCCTCGTCAAGCGCGCCTTCATCCAACATCACGGAAAAGCGGCGTGCGATTCTGGCATCGAGCCAAGGCACAGTGGGTTGCAAGACAAGGGTCTGGGCGTCGCAAAGGGGCAAAAGCGGCGCGGATGTGTCGGCTTGCCATGCGGCCATACCGCGCCCCGTGGCCCGCTGCACTTCGTAAGCACGCTGCACGCGCACGGGGTTCAGCAGGTCGGTTTTGGCCGATGTCGCGGTATCCAAGGCTTGCCGCATCACATCCACCTGCCCCGATAGGCGCAAAGCATCGGCCTCGGTGCGAATGGCGGCGGGGATGGGGGGAATCTCGGCCAAGCCTTCGGTCAAAGCGCGAAAATACAAGCCCGTGCCGCCCACGATCACCACAGGGCGTGTCAGCAGCCCCGCAACCTCGCGCAGCCAAGCCCCGACCGAATAGTCCTGATCGCGCCCGATATGCCCATAAAGCGCATGGGGCAACGCCGCTTCCTCTGCCACCGAAGGACGCGCGCTTAACACCCGCCAGCAATCGTAAACCTGCAAAGCATCGGCATTGACAATCAGCCGACCATCCCGCGCCGCCAGGTCCATCGCCAAGGCGGATTTCCCGCTGCCCGTAGGCCCCGCTATCAGCACAGGCAGGTCGCGTGAAAGCCGCTCTATCCCCTTCATCTTGGTCTAAATGCTCCGGGGGTGCGGGGGTTGGCCTCCGCTTTGTTGACGACTGGTTGAACCTTCCCCCGTTTTGCCGCATTTTGCGCCCAATGCCAACAACACGCACAGCGGGGACGCCATGTCTAAAAAAGATGCCAAGATCACCTATTCCCGCGTCATGCTGAAAATCTCGGGCGAGGCGCTGATGGGCGACCTTGGCTATGGTTTGCACCCCCCCACTGTCACCCGCATCGCGCAAGAGGTGAAATCAGTTCACGATCTGGGCGTGGAAATCTGCATGGTGATTGGTGGCGGCAATATCTTTCGCGGGCTTCAAGGCAGCGCGCAGGGGATGGAGCGGACGACTGCCGACTATATGGGCATGCTCGCCACCGTCATGAACGCGCTGGCGATGCAGGCCGCCCTTGAAGCCATTGGCATCTTCACCCGCGTCATTTCGGCCATTCCGATGGATCAGGTCTGCGAACCCTATATCCGCCGCCGCGCCGTGCGCCACCTTGAGAAGAAGCGCGTTTGTATCTTTGCCGCTGGCACCGGTAACCCCTATTTCACCACCGACACGGCAGCAACCTTGCGCGCCAATGAAATGGCTTGTCAGGCGATCTTCAAAGGCACCAAGGTGGACGGGGTTTATGACAAAGACCCCAAGAAACACGCCGATGCCAAACGCTATAAAACCGTCACCTATGACGAGGTGCTGCAACAGCACTTGGGTGTCATGGATGCCAGCGCCATCGCCTTGGCGCGCGACAATGACCTGCCGATCATCGTCTTTTCGCTGGATGAACCGGGTGGTTTCAAAGGCATTCTGTCGGGCCAAGGCACCTATACCCGCGTACATGGCTAGGGCGGCCCTGCGGCATTGCGGCCACGTTTTGCCCGCGCGCGGTCTTTCATCGGCCGCAGATTTGCTGCTAGAAGCGGCACAAGGTGACAAGGCAGGGGTCCGCCCCCGCCCAAGGCAAGTTAGAGGACACTATGGCGCAAGATGATCTGGATATCGACAGCGACGGCCTGCAACGCCGGATGGACGGGGCGCTGAATGCGCTCAAGGGCGACTTTGCCTCACTCCGCACGGGGCGGGCGTCGGCCTCGATGCTGGATCCTATTCAGGTTGATGCTTACGGCCAAATGACGCCCATCAACCAGTTGGGAACGATCAACGTGCCCGAACCGCGCATGGTGGTGATCAACGTTTGGGATAAGGGCTTGATTGGCAAGGTGGAAAAGGCCATCCGCGAAAGCGGCATTGGCATCAACCCTGTCTCCGACGGCCCCTTGATCCGCCTGCCCATTCCTGAACTCAACGAACAACGCCGCCGCGAATTGACCAAGGTTGCCGCCCAATATTGCGAAAGTGCCAAGGTTGCCGTGCGCAACGTGCGCCGCGACGGGATGGACATGATCAAGAAAGCCAAGACGGCGGGCATGGGCGAAGACGATCAGAAAATGTGGCAAGAAGAAGTGCAAGAGATGACAGATAAGGCCATCGCGCAGATTGATCGCTTGCTCGAAGGCAAACAAGTCGAGATTATGCAGGTCTAACCCTTGCCGCAGGCAGGCGCGGCACGGGGCATGGGGGCATTTTTGGGCGCGAACGACATGAGTATTCTGGGCGCAAAGCCTGCCGCCACCCATGTCGCCATCATCATGGACGGCAATGGCCGTTGGGCCACCCAAAGGGGCTGGCCACGCTTGGTGGGCCACCGCAAAGGGGCAGAACGGGTCAAAGAGATCGTGCGCTGCGCCCCTGATCTGGGCATCGAATGGCTGACGATCTACGCCTTTTCGACCGAGAACTGGAAACGCTCGACCGAAGAGGTCTTGGGCCTGATGTCGATCTTTGCCCGCTACATCGAACGCGAGGCCGACAGATTGGCCGCCGAATCGGTGCGCATGCGTTTTATCGGCGACCGCTCGCGTCTTGACGCCCGCCTGCAACGCCTGATGGCGGGGATCGAAGAGCGCACCGCGCAATATTCCCGCCTGAACCTGACCGTTGCCATCAACTACGGCGGGCGTGATGAACTCACCCGCGCCATTCGCGCCATCACCGTTGATGTCGCCGAAGGCCGCCTTGATCCGTCAGCCGTGACCGAGGCTCTTGTTTCGCAGCGCCTAGATACAGGCGATCTGCCCGACCCCGATTTGGTGATCCGCACCAGTGGCGAGACGCGGACCTCGAACTTTCTGCCTTGGCAAGCGGCCTATGCCGAGTTTGAGTTTACCCAAACCCTTTGGCCCGATTTCACCCCCGATGAACTGGCGCTGATCTTAAAGCGTTTTGGCAACCGCGATCGGCGGTTTGGCGGCGTGGCGCGGGCATGACAGGCACATCCCCCAAGACGCCCATGCCGGCCTCTGCGCCCAATCAGGCTGGCGGCCGCTGGGGCGATTTGGGGCTGCGCTTGATGTCAAGTTTGGTGCTGGCGGGCTTGGGCGTGCTGTCCGTGGCTTTGGGCGGCTGGGTGTTTTTCAGCATGACGGTGCTGATCTTTGCGCTGATGGCGTGGGAATTGGCCGCTTTAAGCGACACGCCCGCCCAACCTTTGGCGCGGATGGGAATTGCGGCTTTGGCGGGGCTTGGTTTGGCCTTGGCGCAACTGCAGGGCTGGGCCTTGGTGGCGCTGGCCTTTGCCCCCTTGGCCCTTGCCCTTACGCCGCGCCGCGATGCACGGCTCATTGCAGCTTATAGCCTTGCCATGCTGCTTTCGGCGCATGTTTTCATAGCGCTTGATCATCGTGGTGCTGTGATTGTGGTTTGGCTTGTGTGCATCGTGGTGGCCTCGGATGTCTTTGGCTATTTTGCGGGCCGATTGCTGGGCGGGCCCAAGGTTTGGCCGTCGATCAGCCCAAAGAAAACGTGGTCAGGCACCCTGGCGGGGTGGCTTGGTGCGAGCTTGGTTGGCTTGGGATTTGTGCTGGTGGAAGGCGCGGGATGGGGCTTGTTGGCCATCTCACCCCTTGTGGCCTTGGCCAGCCAGTTGGGCGACATTGCGGAAAGCTTGATCAAACGCAGGGCAGGGGTCAAAGACGCCTCGCGCCTGATCCCCGGCCACGGCGGGGTGATTGACCGGTTTGATGCGATGATCGGGGCTATTTTAGCGGTTTGGCTGTTGGAACTGGTGGTCCCCTTACCGCTCGGAGCGGCGCTATGACCAAGCCGCGGCGCATTTCAATTTTTGGGGTGACGGGATCGATCGGGGAAAGCACGGTTGATCTGTTGCAACGCACCCAAGGCTATCAGGTCGTAGCGCTGTCGGGTGGGCGCAATGTGGCGCGTTTGGCTGAATTGGCGCGGACCTTGCGGGCCGAAGTGGCCGTGGTGGCCGATGCAGCTTTGCTCCCTGATCTGCGCGCTGCCTTGGCGGGCAGTGGGGTCGAGGCTGCCGCTGGCCCAGATGCCATCATCGAAGCCGCCCTGCGCCCGGCGGATTGGGTGATGTCGGCCATTGTGGGGGCTGCGGGCCTTGCCCCCGGGCTTGCGGCGCTGACCACGGGGGCCACTTTGGCCTTGGCTAATAAGGAAAGTTTGGTCACCGCGGGGCCGCTGATGCTGGCAACCGCGGCCCAACATGGTGCGCGGATTTTGCCCGTCGATTCTGAACATTCCGCCATTTTCCAAGCGCTTGCTGGCGAAGATATGACAGCCGTTGAACGCATCATTCTGACCGCTTCTGGCGGGGCTTTGCGCGATTGGCCTTTGGAAAAACTTTCCAGCGCCACGCTGCAAGACGCCTTGGCCCATCCCAACTGGGCCATGGGCCAGCGCATCACTATCGACAGCGCATCTATGTTTAACAAAGCGCTTGAGGTGATTGAGGCGAAAGAGTTTTTCGGTGTGTTGCCCTCGCGGATCGAGGTGATCATTCACCCCGAATCCATCATCCATTCCGCCGTGGGCTTTCATGATGGGGCCGTGATGGCACATCTTGGTGCGCCCGATATGCGCCATGCCATAGGGTATGCGCTGAACTGGCCTGCCCGCGACCCTTTGCCCGTGGCACGGTTGGATTTTGCCGCGCTTGGCAAACTGACCTTCCGCGCCCCCGACCTTGCCCGCTACCCCGCCTTGCGGCTGGCGCAAGAGGTGATGCAGGCGGGTGGTATGGCGGGCGCTGTTTTTAACGCCGCGAAAGAGGTGGCGCTGGATCAGTTCATTGCGGGCCAAATCGGCTTTATGCAGATGGCGCATTTGGTGAACGCCACACTCGGGCGGCTTTCTGCCGATCCACAGCTGGGCAAAGTGGCATCAAGCCTTGACGATGTCCTAGCGATAGACCACCTCGCAAGGGTCACGGCGCGGGAATTGGCTGCGGGCCTGACCAAGACAGCGTAAGGCAGGGCAGGCTATGGATTTCACAAACGACTTAGCCAACCTTGCCAGTTCGGTCTGGTCTTTGGGCAGCTTTTTGATCGCCATCGTTGTCATCGTCACGGTGCACGAGTTTGGCCATTACATCGTCGGCCGCTGGTGCGGCATTCAGGCCGAGGTTTTCTCGCTGGGCTTTGGCCGCAGGCTTTATGCTTGGACCGATAAGCGCGGCACAAGGTGGCAGATCGCGGCTGTGCCCTTGGGCGGGTTTGTGCGCTTTAAAGGCGATGTCGATGCCAGTTCGCGCCCTGACCCCGCAGGATTGCAAGGGCTATCCGAGTCTGAAAAGCGCCAAACCATGAATGGCGCGCCGCTTTGGGCGCGGGCCGCTACTGTGGTGGCGGGGCCTGTGGCCAACTTTCTTCTGGCGCTCGTTTTGTTTGCGGCGGTGATCTTGTGGAAGGGGGTGGCCGTCGATCAACCGGTGATTGGCGCGCTGAAAGATCTGCCTTTTGCCACGCCTCATTTGCAGGTTGGCGATACGGTCACCGCACTGGAGGGGCAAGCGACCCCTGATCTGACCGCTTTTCTGACTGTGGCCGACACTTTGGCCGACAAGCCTATTGTGCGCTATCAAGTAACGCGCGCGGATCAAAGCTTGAACCTTGATGGGCCAAACCCCTTGCCCGCCTATGCCGACAGCGTGCAAAGCCCCAGTGCGGCCGAGGATGCGGGCATTCAGGCGGGGGACGTGATCTTAAAAGCGGCGGGTCAAGACATCGCCAGCTTTAGCCAATTGCCCAAGCTGATCGAAGCCTCGGGCGGCGCCCCCGTTGATCTGACGCTGTGGCGAAAGGGACAGGTGATCAACGTCACCCTGACCCCGCGCAGCCGCGATTTGCCCACGGCAGATGGCGGGTTTGAAACCCGTTGGTTGATTGGCGTCACGGGCGGTCTGGTGTTTGAGCCCCTTGTTCGCAGCCCAACGCTCACCGAAGCCGTCAGTCTGGCTTGGCAGCAGGGCTGGTATATGACCAAGGTCAACCTGTCGGGCTTGGGCTATATGGTGGCGGGCAAGATCAGCAGTTGCAACGTCTCGTCGCCCATCGGCATGGCCAAAGCCGTCGGGGCTGCGGCGCGATCGGGTTGGGAAAGCTTTTTGCAAACCTTGGCCCTCGTGTCGCTGTCGATCGGCCTTTTGAACCTTTTTCCCATCCCCGTCTTAGACGGCGGGCATCTGGTGTTTTATTTTTACGAAGCGGTGACAGGCCAAAAGCCCAACGCCGCTGCGCTGCAGGTCTTGACCATGATTGGGGTAGGCTTGCTGGCGGCGCTGATGCTGTTTGCGGTGTTCAACGACGTGATCGGTTGCGTCTAAACGCCCTATAATTTGGCCTGACAAAAGTTATCCACAGGAAATGGGCCAAACCCCGCGTTGACGAGCGGTGCGGGCCTTTGGCGCTTTTGACAAGCCACCCGCAAAAAGCTAGTCAAGACCAAGCAGGTGCCACGATCGGCCCTTGCAGCATTTGGGCGAGGCTGTGGCAAGATGAACATGGGCAAGAACGAAGCGGCAAAGAGCGGGGCGCGCAAGCGTTTGGGGCTTGGGGCCACCGGCAATCTGATCCTTGCTGCAGGTTTTGGTCTGGTTGGCACAAGTGTCATGGTGGCCATGGTGGCCGCACAAACCACCGACACCTCGGGCCTGTCGCTTGGCGTGGAAGCCACGCCTGAACCTTTGCCGCCCGTGCCCGCCGGATATATGATTGCCACCATCACGGTTGAGGGCAATGTTAAGGTCGATGTGCCCACGATTGTGGCCTTTCTTGGCTTGCCCAAGGGCCAAGTTGTCACCGATGCTGCATTGAACGACGGCTATCAACGCATCATCGCTTCGGGCCTGTTTGCGCGGGTGGTTTTGGTGCCTGGGGCCGATAGCTTGCTGATCAAAGTGGTCGAAAACCCGATGATCGGCACGATTGATTACCAAGGCAACGCCCTGATCAAAGACCCCGATCTGCAAAAATTCACCACGGAAAAAGCCGGGCAGATCTATTCCCCCGCCGTGGCCGAAGCCGATGCTGCTATCATCGCCGAAGCCTACCGCGCCAATGGCCGTATGGCAGCCACCGTCACGCCGCGCATCATCCGGCGCGCCAATAACACCGTCGATGTGGTGTTTGAGATTGTCGAAGGCGCTGTCGCCGAAGTGGCCCGCGTCAGCTTTGTGGGCAACAAAGATTTCTCTGACTACCGGCTGCGCCAGATCCTGACGACCAAGCAAGCTGGCATTCTGCACAATCTGATTCAGCGCGATATGTTCCAAATCGATCGGCTTGAAGCCGATAAGAAAATGTTGACCGATTTCTATCTGTCGCGGGGTTATCTGGATTTCCAAATTCTGGATGCGGGGGCCACCTATTCGCGCGAACGTGACGCCACCTTTATGACCTTCACCATTTCCGAAGGCCAAAGCTTCACCGTGGGTGAGGTGAAAACGATTTCGGAAGTCGAAGGCATTGATCCGGCCGACTACGACAAATTGCGCCGCCTGCGCTCGGGCGTGACCTATACGCCCACCATCATTCAAAGCAATGTCGAGTCGCTGGAATCTTTGGCGCTGAAACAGGGTTTGAACTTTGTCTCGGTTGAACCGCGCGTGACGCGCAACGAGCGTGCAGGCACGGTGGATGTGACCTTTGCGATTATCAAAGGCCCGCGCATCTTTGTGGAACGCATTGATATTGAAGGCAACACAACCACGCTGGATTCCGTTGTGCGCCGCCAGTTCCGCGCAGTCGAAGGCGATCCGCTGAACCCGCGTGAGATTGCCCAAGCCGCCGAGCGCATCAAGGCGCTGGGGTTCTTTAACGACGTGCAGGTTGATAACGTGCCCGGCACAGCCCCCGACCAAGAAGTGGTGAAAGTGGCCGTGACCGAAGCGCCCACGGGCTCTCTTAGCCTTGGGGCCAGCTATGGGGCCTCGACCGGTCTGGGTTTGAACATCGGCTTTTCCGAGCGCAACTTCCTAGGCCGCGGTCAGGCGCTGACGGTCAACGTGCAAACCGGAACCGACAATCTTGACAGTAAGATCGCCTTTGTGGAACCGGCCTTTATGGGCCGCAATCTGGCTTTTGGGTTTGCCGCTGGCTATGCCACCGCAACGCAGCAAAATTCGAACTACGATAAAACGGTGATCAGCCTCTCGCCCTCCTTGGGCTTTGCGGTCAGTGATTTGGCGGTTGTGCGCCTCAGCTATAGCTTGGCGAGCGAGGATCTTTCCAATGTTGGTGTGGCGACCGTGGGTTCAAACTCGTCTGCCATTCTGACGGCCGAGTCGGGGTCTGCTGTCCGTTCCTCGGTGGGCTTTACCTACACATGGGATGACCGCAATTCTGGCCTGCGCCCGAAGGGTGGGGTTATGTTCCAAGTTGGCAATGATGTGTCAGGCTTGGGCGGCGATGTGAAAGTGCTGCAAACCTCGGTGCGGGCTTTGGCCGAAACCAAAGTGATGAACGGCGATGCCACCTTGCGGGCAAGCTTTGAGGGTGGGGCGCTCACCAGTTACGGCGGCTATGTCACCCGCATCACCGACCGCTATCTGTCAGCCGGCACGCTGCGCGGCTTTGAACCCAACGGCATCGGCCCGCGCGATTTGAATGCGCTGAACGAAGACGCTTTGGGCGGCAATTACTTTGCCGCAGCGCATCTGGAAGCGTCCTTCCCGCTGGGCCTGCCCGAAGAATACGGCATCAGCGGCGGCGCATTTGTTGAAGCGGGGTCGGTTTGGGGCTTGGATAACCGGCAGGGCACGAATGGAACGCACCCTGTGGGCGGCGTCGTCGACGACGATATGCACATCCGCACCGTTGCCGGCCTGACCCTGTATTGGACCACGCCCTTGGGCCCGCTGCGGTTTGATTTTACCCGCGCGGGGGCCAAGGAAAGCTATGACCTTGAAAAGACCTTCGACTTCACCATCGCGACCAAGTTCTAAGGGGCGCTTGATGGCGCAGCAGTCAAAGGGTCAGGCGTTTCGGTGGCTTTTTGGACCATGGGCGCTTGGGTTGGTTTTGGGCGCTGCCCTACTGGGCCCAGCACCGCTTTACGCCCAAACTTCAGCCCCTGCGGCCCAAGTTCTGACGCTGGATCAAGACCGCCTCTATGCCGAATCGCTTTACGGCAAGGCGCTCGAGGCGCGGGCCATTGCCGCCAATCAGGCTTTGGCCGCCGAAAACCGCAAGATCGAACAGGATTTGGCCGCCGAAGAGGCTGATCTGACCCAAAAGCGCCCCACCATGGCGGCCGCTGCCTTTCAGCCCTTGGCCGATGCCTTTGACGCCAAGGTGGAACAGGTGCGCACCGACCAAGCCGCCAAGATCGAGGCAATGAAGGCTCAGCGCGAAGAGGGGCGCAAAGCCTTCTTTCAAGCCACGGTTCCGGTTCTGGCCGAGTTGATGCAGCAAATGGGGGCTTTTGCCATTCTCAACCGGTCGGCTGTGGTGCTGGCCTTTGATTCGATCGATGTCACCGACCGCGCCGTCAAAGCCTTGGATGAAAAGCTGGGCGATGGCAGTGCCCAAGGGGCCACGGGCCCGCGCCTTCCTGCGGCCCCCGCCGATGGCATAGCGCTTGGCACGCCCGACCCAGCAGCCCCCGCCCCCTAAGGCCCAAGCCTGCTTGTCCTGCCCGTGCCAAGTTGTTAGTCACGGGGGAAAGATTGCTCCCTGAAGGGATGCGAAGGGGGACGATATGACACAGACACCCACTCAGGTTCACGAAGCCGATCTGGAACTGATCAAGCGGATCATTCCGCACCGCTACCCGTTCTTGCTGATCGACAAGGTGCGCGATGTGGTCTTGAACGAAAGCTGTGTCGGTATCAAATGCGTCACCAATTCCGAGCCGCATTTTCAGGGCCACTTTCCCGATATGCCCATCATGCCCGGTGTGATGATCATTGAAGCCATGGCGCAGACCTCGGGCGTTTTGGTAGGCCTGTCGATGGATTTGGTCGATAAACAGGCCAAGGTGTTTTTCATGGGCGTCGACAATGTGAAATTCCGCCGCAAAGTTGTGCCGGGTGATGTGTTAGAACTGCATGTCAAAGCCCTGCGCGGCGGTGGCAAGGTGTGGAAGTTCGAAGGCCGCGCCACGGTTGATGGCGATTTGGCGACGGAAGCCACCTTTACCGCCATGTTCGATCTGCCCAAGGCGTAAGATGAGCATTCACCCCTCTTCAGTCGTCGATCCATCTGCGCGTTTGGGCGCAGGGGTGCGCATTGGGCCGTTCTGTGTGATTGGCCCCGATGTCACCTTGGGCGACGGGGTCGAGGTGAAGTCGCACGCGGTGTTGACGGGGTGGACAGATGTTGGCGCTGAAACGGTGATCTTCCCCCACGCCACTGTGGGCGAAGTGCCGCAAGATCTGAAATACCGTGGCGAACGCACCCGCCTGATCATAGGCGCACGCTGCAAAATCCGCGAAAGTGTGACGCTGAACACTGGCACCAAAGGCGGCGGAGGTGTTACCCAAGTGGGCGACGATTGTTTGCTGATGACGGGGGCACATGTGGGCCACGATGCCCGCCTTGGCAACCGTGTGATCTTGGCCAATGGCGTGGCGATTGCCGGACATTGCCAGATTGGCGACGATGTTATCGTGGGTGGCCTGTCGGGTATTCACCAATGGGTGCGCATCGGGCAAGGTGCGATCATCGGCGCTGTCACCATGGTGACGAATGATGTGATCCCCTTCGGCCTTGTGCAAGGCCCGCGTGGCGAGTTGGACGGGCTAAACCTTGTGGGCCTGAAACGGCGGGGTTTGGACCGTGCCGCGATCACTGCCTTGCGCCACGCCTATGAGGCTTTGGCCAAGGGCGAGGGCACGTTTTTGGACCGCGCCCGCCATTTGGCCGAAACGGGTGAGACGGATGAGGTGCGCGCCATGGCGGGCTTTATTCTGTCAGGGTCTGACCGTTCTTTCCTGACGCCGAAATGACCCGGTTGGCGCTGGTAGCAGGGCGGGGTTCTTTGCCTGCGGCTTTGGCCGCAGAACTGCCCGAGCGTCCCTATATCTGCGCGCTGGATGGCTTTGCACCCGAAGGCTTAACGCCCGACCTAAGCTTTCGCATCGAACGCTTGGTGCCCTTTCTGCGCCACCTGACCGACCAAGGCATCACCCGTGTGGCCTTTGCAGGTGCTGTCAGCCGCCCGCGCTTGGACCCGTCGCTGTTTGATGCGGCCACCGCCCAACTGGTTCCCCACCTGATGGCCGCCTTTGCCGCAGGCGACGATGCGACCTTGCGCGCCATTCTGGCGCTGTTCGAAGACAGCGGCATTGCGGTCGAAGGTGTCGAAACCCTCGCGCCGCGCCTTTTGCCGCAAGCGGGCCTGTTGGCGGGTGGTTTAACGCCGCAGGCCGAGGCTGACGCCGCACGGGCCGAGGCGATTGTTGCGGCCCTTGGCGCTGTCGACGTGGGGCAGGGCTGTGTCGTGGTGGGCGGGCTGTGTTTGGGCGTAGAGGCTTTGCCCGGTACGGATCAGATGCTGGCGCAAGTCGCCAACTTGCCGCAGACCATGCGCCCTAAAAATCAGGGCCTGTTTTACAAAGCCGCCAAGCCCGGCCAAGACCGCCGCGTTGATCTGCCCACAATCGGCCCCGCCACTTTGCGCGGCGTGGCCGAGGCGGGCCTATCGGGCTTGGCCTTTCAGGCGGGGTCGGTGATTTGCCTTGATCTGCCCCAGATGCAATCCATCGCCGCTGAAACGGGCCTGTTCCTGTGGGCGCGCTGACCTTCTTTCTGATCGCCGGAGAGCCTTCGGGCGACAAGCTGGGCGCTGCCCTGATGGCGGGGCTGCGCCAGTTGCACCCAGAGGTGACTTTCAGCGGCATCGGTGGCCCCTTGATGCAGGCGCAGGGGATGACCTCGCTGTTCCCGATGGAAGAACTGTCAGTGATGGGTCTGGCAGAGGTGCTGCCGAAATACTTCCCCCTCAAACGTCGCATTGCCCAAGCGGCTGAAGCGGCGGTGGCGGCAAAGCCTGCCGCGCTGATCACCATCGACAGCCCCGATTTCTGCCTGCGCGTGGCAAAACTGGTCAAGGCCGCCAAGCCCGATCTGCGCACGATCCATTATGTCGCCCCTTCCGTTTGGGCATGGCGTCCCAAGCGGGCGGCTAAGATGGCGGGGGGGATTGACCATGTGCTGGCCCTATTGCCGTTTGAGCCGCCCTATATGACAGCGGCGGGGATGACCTGTGACTTTGTGGGCCATCCGGTGGTGGCAGAGGCTTTGGCGAGCGTGGCCGAGCGCGAAGCCTTCGGCCAAACGCAGCGCCCGATGATCTTGTGCCTACCCGGTTCGCGCAAATCTGAAGTCACCCGCTTGGCCCCGATCTTTGGGCAAGCGCTGATGCTGATGGCGGAAAAGTATCCGCACCTGAGCGTGGTTTTGCCCACCTTGCCGCATCTGGCAGACTTGGTGCAAAGCCTGACGCAAGATTGGGCGGTGAAGCCGCGCCTTATCCTTGACCCCTCCGAAAAACGCGCCGCCTTTGCGATGGCCGATGTGGCGCTTGCCGCTTCAGGCACGGTGTCGCTGGAACTCGCTGCCAATCAAACGCCCATGGTGATCGCCTATGCGATGCACCCGTTTTCGTTTTGGGCGATGAAGCGCATGGCGCTGATTGATACGGTGACACTGGTCAATCTGGTGGCCGAAAGCCGCAGCGTACCGGACCTGCTTGGCCCCGCCTGCACACCGCAAGCGATTGCGGATGCCCTGCAAGCCGTGCTGGCCGACCCCACCGCGCAACGTGATGCCATGCAAACTACCATGCACCGCCTTGGGCAAGGTGGCGAAGCGCCCGGCCTGCGGGCGGCAAGGTCAGTCTTGGCCCATCTGCCCCCACTTGCCGCGCGGGCTTGACTTCACAGGGGTGGCCCGCTTTGACAGGTGTACAGCAAAAGCAGGGGCAAGTCATGGATTTGGGGATCAAGGGCAAACGCGCTTTGGTGACAGCGGCGTCCAAAGGGCTTGGGCGCGGCTGTGCCGAGGCTTTGGCGCAAGCCGGTGTTGATCTGGTGATCAACGCGCGCGGGGCCGAGGCGTTAGAGGCCACCGCCACCCATCTGCGCAGCTTTGGGGTGGATGTGGTGACGGTGTGCGGCGATGTCACCTCTGACGCTGGGTTGCAGGCTGTGCTGGCGGCTTCGGCTGGGGTGGATATTCTGGTCACCAACGCCGGTGGCCCGCCGCCCGGATCGTGGGAAAACTGGACCAAGGCGGATTATCTAAAGGCGATTGAGGCCAATATGTTAACCCCCATCGCGCTGATGACGGCCCTGATGCCCGCCATGATCGCCAAGGGCTGGGGCAGGGTGGTCAATATCACCAGCCAATCGGTCAAATCCCCCATCGCGCAACTGGGCCTGTCGAATGCGGCCCGCGCGGGGCTAACGGGTTTTGTCGGCGGCACCTCGCGCCAAGTGGCGCCTTACGGTGTGACGATCAATAACCTGCTCCCCGGCATCCACGACACCGACCGCGCCACAGCCCTTGACGCCGGTGTGATCGCCGCGCGCGGCATCACGGCAGAGGCGGCGCGGGCCGAGCGCTGCGCTGGCATCCCTGCGCGGCGCTATGGCACAGCGGCAGAGTTCGGGGCTGTGTGTGCCTTTCTGTGCAGCCAGCACGCGGGCTATATCGTGGGGCAGAATATCTTGCTGGACGGCGGGGCTATGAACGCCACGCTTTGAGCATTTGGGCCAAGACGAAGGGGCCAAGCGCGCGATTTGATCAAATGTCATTGGCGCGGGGGTAGGGCTCTGCTAGGATCGCGCTATTGACTGGAGATTCAAAATGTTCGCCGATGCCCCCAAGCCCGTGACCAACCAAAACCTGTGGGAGATGGACCGCCGCCATTCGCTGCATCCATGGACCAACTTTGGCCCCTTTGAAAAGGACGGCGCTTTGGTGATTGCGCGGGGGCAGGGGTGCCATCTGTGGGATGCCGAAGGGCGGCAATATCTGGATGCGGTGGGCGGGCTATGGTGCACCAACATCGGCCTAGGGCGGCGCGAGATGGCCGAGGCGATAGCCGCACAAGCCGAGCGGTTGGCCTTTTCCAACACCTTTGTCGATATGACCAACGAACCCACAGCGCTGCTGGCTGCTAAGATCGCCGATCTTGCGCCGGGCGATTTGAACCGCGTGCATTTCACCACAGGCGGGTCGACCGCCGTAGATACCGCTGTGCGCATGGTCAGCTTTTACCACCACGCGCGCGGCAACCCGGAAAAGACCGACATCGTGGCGCGCGATTACAGCTACCACGGCTCCACTTACTTGTCGCAATCGGTGGGCAAACGCCCCGGCGATAGGGTGGAAGAGTTTCGCTATAAGACCGAAGGTATTCACCACCTGTCGGTGCCCAACCCTTACCGCCGCCCCGCGCATCTGACCGAGGCGCAGTTTTGTGACACCCTGATCGCCGAATTCGAAGCGCTGATTGCCCGTGTTGGGGCAGACCGGATCGGCGGGTTTATTGCCGAACCTATCCAAGCCTCTGGCGGGATCATCATTCCGCCGGAAGGCTATTTGCGCCGTATGTGGCAGGTGTGCCAGCGCCACGACATCTTGTTCATCGCCGATGAGGTGGTGACGGCCTTTGGCCGCTTGGGCCATTGGTTCGCCAGCTTGGCAGAGTTTGGCGTGCAGCCCGATATGATCACCTCGGCCAAAGGTCTGACCTCGGGCTACCAACCACTTGGCGCGGTGATCTTTTCGGATCGGATCTGGGACGCAATGGCGCAGGGCGGGCAGCGCTGGTTCACCTCTGGCTTGACCTATTCGGGACATCCGGTGGCCTGTGCGGCGGCCTTGAAAAACATCGAGATCATCGAGCGTGAGGATCTGTTGGCCCATGCCACCAAGGTCGGCACCTATTTCGAAACGCGCATGGCAGAGCTTTCAGCCTTGCCCTTGGTGGGCGATGTGCGGGGTCGCAAGTTGATGCTGTGTGTCGAGAATGTGGCGAATAAGGACACCAAAGCGCTGCTGCCCGATGAGATCAACGAATCCAAGCGCATATCCAACGTGTGCGAAAGCCTTGGCCTGCTGGTGCGCCCGATTGGCCATTTGAACGTGATGTCGCCGCCCTTGGTGATCACCGAGGCCCAGATTGATTTCATTGCCGAGACGCTGGAAGTGGCGATCAGGCAAGTGACGGATGATCTGGTGCGCGAAGGGGTTAGGGTGGGCTAACCCCCCGTTGACCATCCGCCCCCCGCGCCCTACCTTCCCGCCACCGGATCCACGGCGTCTCCGGCCCCAATGACCCGCGCGCAAGCCAGCCCGAGAAGCCCATGCCCTTAGAAGACGCCAAATCGCAGGTCGATACCGCTTTCACCCGCACCAGCCAGCGCGGCTATGCCTTCGAGAATGCCTTTGGCGGGGCGACCTCGTTCCTGCGGCGCAGCTATACCAAAGACTTAAGCGGCGTTGATCTTGCCATCACCGGCGTGCCCTTTGACCAAGCTGTCACTCACCGGGCTGGCACGCGCTTTGGCCCCCGTGCGATCCGTGAGGCTTCGACCCTGATGCCCTATGATCCGCCCACAGGCTGGCCGACCAACCCGCTCGAAGAGTTGAACATCATCGACTACGGCGATCTGGCTTTTGACTATGCCAAGACGCAAGACTTTCCCCAGACCTTGACCGACCATATCCGCACCATCCTGAACGCAGGGGCAGGGTCGATCACCTTGGGCGGCGATCATTTTATCACCTTCCCCATCCTGCGCGCCTATGCCGAACGCTTTGGCCCGCTGTCGATGATCCACTTCGATGCCCATTCCGACCTGTGGCCCGATGACGACTATGACCGCATCGACCACGGCACGATGTTCTATAAGGCAGTGAAATCGGGGCTGGTGGACCCCAAGCGATCGGTGCAGATCGGCATCCGCACCACGACCGAGGATTATCTGGGCGTCAACGTCATCACCGCGCGCGAGGTGCATGAAAAGGGCACGGCTTGGGCTGTGGCCAAGTCCAAGGATATTGTGGGCGACGCCAGCACCTATGTGACCTTTGACATCGACGCGCTGGATCCCGCCTTTGCACCGGGCACCGGCACGCCGGTTTGGGGCGGTTTGGCAAGCTGGCAAGCGGCGGCCATGCTGCGCGATCTGGCGGGGATCAATATGGTGGGCGGCGATGTGGTCGAGGTGTCGCCCCCCTATGACACCACGGGCGCCACGGCCATTGCGGGGGCGCATGTGGCTTATGAATTGGTGTGCCTTTATCATTGGGCGCGCACCCAAAGATGATGGTCATCTCGTGGAAAACGATGGTTCTGCTTGGGATTTTGGCTGCGCTCGCGCTGATGGTTTATATCCGCCTTGCCCCCAGTGACCCCAAGGCTTGGCATATTGCGGTGGCCACCCGTGACGCCATCCCCCAAGGCCCCTGCACCGACCACATCGCCCTTGTCCCCAAAGGCGCGCGCGCCGCTTGCTTGCTGCCACAGACCCCTGCGCAAGTGCTTGATAAGCTAGAAGCCATCGCCCTCACCTCGCCGCGCACCCAGCACTTGGCGGGCAGCGCTGCCGAAGGCCGCATCACTTGGGTGGCGCGGTCGTTCCTGATGGGATTTCCCGACTATGTCACCGCCGAAGTCTCTCAAACCCCCAGTGGCACCCGCTTAGACATCGTCTCGCGCTTGCGCTTTGGAACGGTTGATTTTGGGGTAAATGCCGCGCGCCTGAAAGACTGGCTCTCTCAACTATAGCCTGCCCCTTTCTTCTTGCCCCAAATACTCAAAGCCCAAGGGCGCAACCACCCTTGACCCAATCGCCGTTCTTCGCCACACCGCCCCCATGGTGCCCTTAGACAAACTCGCCCAGATCACCCAACGCTTCGATTATGTCGAGGCGCGGTTGAACGCGGGCGGCTCGCCTGCCGATATTGCGGCGCTGAGCCGTGAGTATTCTGACCTTGGCCCCGTGATCGCCGAAATCAACGCTTACCGCCAAGCGCTGGACGATCTGGCTGAAGCCGAATTGATGCTGGCTGACCCTGAAATGAAGGCGTTGGCCGAAGAGGAACTGCCCCACCTTAAGGCCCGCATTCCGGAAATGGAAACCGCCCTGCGCTTGGCGCTTTTGCCCAAAGACGCCGCTGATGCGCGCCCCGCCATCCTTGAAATTCGCCCCGGCACGGGCGGTGACGAGGCCAGCCTTTTTGCCGCTGACCTGTTGCGGATGTATCAGCGCTATTGCGAGCGCATGGGGTGGACGTTTGAAATCCTTGAAGAGCAATTCTCTGACCTTGGTGGCATCAAGGAACTGACGGCCCATGTTCAAGGCGAAGGCGTCTTTGCCAAGTTGAAATACGAATCCGGTGTTCACCGCGTGCAGCGCGTGCCCACGACCGAGGCGGGCGGGCGTATCCACACCTCTGCCGCGACTGTGGCTGTGTTGCCCGAGGCCGAAGATGTCGATATCGACATCCCCGCTTCTGACATTCGCATTGATACCATGCGCAGTTCGGGGGCAGGGGGACAGCACGTCAACACCACCGATTCCGCCGTGCGCATCACGCATTTGCCCACGGGGATGATCGTCACCTCCTCCGAAAAGTCGCAGCACCAAAACCGCGCCAATGCGATGGCCGTTCTGCGCGCACGGCTTTATGAGTTGGAGCGCGAGCGGATATCTTCCGAACGCTCGGCCGATCGCAAGGCGCAGATCGGCTCAGGTGATCGGTCTGAACGCATCCGCACCTATAACTTTCCCCAAGGCCGCATGACCGATCACCGCATCAACCTGACGCTGTATTCGCTGGGTCAGATCCTAGAAGGCAACCTGACCGAAGTGATTGATGCCCTCACCGCCCACGACCACGCGACCCGTCTGGCCGACGCGGAATGAGCGCCTCTCTCACCCTGCGTGACGCCATAGCCACGCTGCGCGCCGCCGGGATCGAAGATGCCCCCCGCGATGCGCGCCTGCTGCTGGCCAAGGCGATGGGCGTGCCCGCTGACCGCCTAACTCTGCATTTGCAAGACCCGCTTGACCGCGATGCCGCGCACAGCTTTGCCACCCTCATCGCCACCCGTGCAACCCGCCAACCCATGGCGCAGATCTTGGGCGAGCGTTTGTTCTGGGGCCGCAGTTTTGAAGTGACCCGCGACACGCTCGACCCGCGCCCCGAAACCGAGGTGCTGGTGCAACAAGCCATCGCCCAACCCTTTGTGAAGATGCTGGACCTTGGCACAGGGTCGGGTTGCATCCTGATTTCCTGTCTTTTGGCAATGCCGATGGCGACAGGGCTTGGGGTCGATATCTCAGACGCAGCCCTGCGTGTCGCCACCCGCAATGCTGCGCGCCACACCCTAACCCGTGCGCGGTTTTTGGAATCTGATTGGCTGCGCGCGGTGACGGGCAGTTATGATCTGATCGTGTCCAACCCGCCCTATATCGCCGCTGCCGAGATGGCAGCCCTGGCCCCCGAAGTGCGCGATTGGGAACCCAAACGCGCCTTAACCCCCGGCGGTGATGGCGTGGCCGCTTACCGCATCATCGCCGCCGGTGCCCCAGCGCGCCTGATGCCCGGTGGGCGCATCTTGCTTGAGATTGGTCCAACCCAAGGGGGGGCTGTGTCGGCCCTTCTTCAAGCCCAAGGCATGGAAGCCATCCATGTCTTGCCCGACCTTGATGGCCGCGACAGGGTGGTCTGTGCCACCAAACCCAAGGGCGCTGCCTGCGATCTGTAGCATTGATGCGCTCTTGGCGAAACTTTGCGTCACTTTCTTCTTGCCCCCCTGTCGCACCTGTGGTTAGTCAACCCCACGCAAGCTGACGCGGAAGACCATTCTGGTCGCCACGAAGCCTGCCGATGCCCGCCTCTCGCTGATGGTACTGCTGGTCGTTTTGATCAAGGCGATGGGGCGCAGGACAAGTGGATCAAAGGACAACATGCGCTCTTCCAAGTCCCGTTCGCGTTCGAAGACGAACCGCCCGCGCACGCTCGGTAACATCATCAATCGGGTTTTTGACAGTTCAGGCCCCGATGGCAAGGTGCGTGGCACCCCGGCCCAGTTGATCGAAAAATACCAGTTTCTCGCCCGTGATGCGCAGCTGTCCAACGACCGCGTTGCCGCTGAGAATTTTCTGCAACACGCAGAACACTACACAAGGCTTTTGGCCGAAGCCAACCGCGAGCTTGCCGCCGAACAGGAAAGCCGCCAGCAAAACTATGCTCAAAACGGCTCGCAAAACGGTCAACCGCGTGAGCGCGGTCAAGGCGAGTATCGGTCAGATTACCGCGATGAGCGTGGCGACGAGCAGCCTGATATAGCAGGTCATGATATGGTCGAAATGATCGGCTATGACGAGGCAGGCTTGGTCGAAACCCCCGAGGCAGGCCCGCGCGAACCACGCCAAGATCGGGGTCAAGATCAGCGCCCCCCGCGCAACGATGATTACCGCCGCCCGCAGAACGGCCAGCGCAACGACAACAATCGTAATGACGGGCAGCGCGGTGATGGCCAGCGCGGTGATGGCCAGCGCGGGGACGGCCAGCGCGGGGATGGGCAGCGTAACGATAACCAGCGCGGCGATGGTCAGCGCTTTGACACCCAGCGCAACGACAATCAGCGTGGCGACAATCAGCGCAGCGATACGCCGCGCAATGATACCCAGCGCTCTGATGCGCCCCGCAACGAAGGCCAACGCCGCCCCTATCCGCCGCGGGTCGAGCAGAACCGTTCCGAAGGCCGTGGCAATGATCAGCCCCGCCAAGACCGCCCCTATCAAGAGCGTGCGCCGCAACAAGACCGCGCGCCTTATGAGCGTCCGGCACAAGAGCGGCCCGCTGACGCGCCGCGTTACGAAGCGCCGCAGCCTGTCGCTCAACCCGACTCGCAGCCCTTGGCCCCCATCGTTTTCGGGGCAACACCTGTGGCAGCGGTTGAGGCAGTCTTAGCCCCCAAGAAGCCCCGCGCCCCCGCCGTGCGCAAACCTGCGGTCAAGAAACCCGTGGCGGATGGCGGCGACGGATCGTCAGAGAATAGCGCCGGTTAAAGCGACACCGAAGGGTCGCTTAGGCGTCCCTTTCGGCCACCGCCCGCGCAAGGGCGCAAAAACGCTCAAGCTCAATCTCTTCTGCGCGTGCGGTGGGGGGGATATTGGCCGCTAGCAGCAGCGCTTCCACATCCCCGCCCAAAGGCTTCAGGCTGGACCGCAGCATTTTGCGCCGCTGGCCAAAGGCTGCAGCCACCACGCGGCTTAGGGTCTTGGGATCAGCCGCAAAGCGCGGTTCTTCCAGCCGTGTCAAATGCACCACCGCAGAATGCACCTTGGGCGCAGGGGTAAAGGCTTCGGGTGGCAAATGCATGACAATCTTGGCGTCCGAGCGCCATTGGCACAAGATCGCCAGCCGTCCGTAATGGTCATCGCCCACCTTGGCTGTGATGCGCAAAGCCACCTCGCGTTGAAACATCAGGGTCATCGATGTCCAAAACGGCGGCCAGATCTTGGGCGTCAGCCAGCGGATCAGCAATTCTGTGCCCACGTTATAGGGCAGGTTGGCGGCAATCCGCACTGGAGGCGACAGCAAAGCGGCCATATCCACCTGCATCGCATCGCCTTCCACCACCTCCAAACGACCGGGATAGGCGGCGGCAATCTCTTGCAAGGCCGCAATGCAGCGCGGGTCCTTTTCCACCGCCACCACGCGGCGCGCGCCTTCTACCAACAACCCGCGCGTCAGCCCACCTGGGCCTGGCCCAATCTCTAACACATCGGATCCCGAAAGATCGCCCGCCAAGCGCGCAATCTTGGCCGTCAGGTTCAAATCCAGCAAAAAGTTCTGACCCAGTTGCCGCTTGGCCACCAGATCATAGCTTGCGATCACATCGCGCAGCGGGGGCAGTCCGTCAATCGTGGCCAAAACAGTCTCCCTACAGATGGCCTTACCTGTCGTGGATTGCAGCCCTTAGCAACCCCTAGCCAGCGCCGCCGCGCGCCGTTGAGGATGGCGTTAGGCCGAGATGGTAAAGGGGGCCACCACAGCCTTCGTCAGGCTTTGCAGCGTTGCAGGCGCGATGGCAAAGATATGGTGCGGCGTGCCAGCGGCCGCCCAAACTTGGTCAAAGCCCATCAAATGCGGGTCCATCCACAGGGGCGGGGGGCTTAGGTGCCCGAGCGGAGCGACACCGCCAATCGCAAAGCCTGTCACCTTACGCACCACATCCGCCTCGGCGCGCAAAAGTTTTTCGCCCGCCAGAGCAGTGGCTTTCGTCAAATCCACCTGTTGGCCCCCGGCGGTCAGGAACAAATACAAAGCCCCGCTTTGCCCCTGAAACAGAATGGATTTCACAATCTGATCCAGCGCCACACCTGCCGCCGCTGCCGCCTCGGCCGCAGTGCGGGTTGAGGCGGGTGTTTCCACGATTTGCACAGACACCCCCGCCGCAGATAGGGCATTTTCCACGCGCTTTAGGCTTTTGCTCATCGGTTATCCTTTTCCTTTATAAATTCATCCTGCCTTGTTCTGCGCAAGCCCCCGCCCGGCATCTTTGACCAGTTGACCGCAGAACGGCGTGGCATCAGAACAAGGCTATGACCCAAGCCTTCGCCTCTCGCCTAACCTTGTGCCCGCAGGTCTTTGATCGCGCGGTGGCAGACGAGGTGGCCTTGGCCTTTGCCGACCTATCGGCCCCCCTGCGCGACCTTGTATCTGCCAGCGCCTCTTGCGCGCCCTATCTGCGCGATTTGTCGCGGTCTGAAGCGGCGTGGCTGCGCCAGGCGTTGACCCTTTCGCCCGAGGACGGTTTTGCGGCCATTCTGGCGCAGATGGATCAGGGCCCCGACCTTTCCACGTCGCTGCGCCAAGCCAAGCGGAGGGCGGCGCTGCTGATAGCGCTGGCCGACCTTGGTGGCATCTGGGATCTGGGCCAAGTGACCGAGGCTTTGACCCAGCTTGCTGATTGCGCCGTGCAGCTTTGCATGAGCAGCCTTGTCGGCGATGAGATGCGGCGCGGCAAACTGCCCCAAGGCGACCCTGCCTTGGGTGCGGGCATGGTGGTGCTCGCCATGGGCAAGATGGGCGCACGCGAGTTGAACTATTCGTCCGACATCGACCTGATCTGCCTGTTCGATGAAAGCCGCTATCCCGACACCGCGCAAGAAGCCCGCACGGCGTTTATCCGCGTCACGCGCAAAATGTCAGCCCTTTTGTCCGACAACACGCCCGAAGGCTACGTCTTTCGCACCGACCTGCGGCTGCGGCCAGATGCGTCTGTGACGCCCGTCTGCTTGTCGATGGCCGCAGCCAGCGCCTATTACGAGGCTGAGGGTCGCACATGGGAGCGTGCCGCCTATATCAAAGCCCGCCCCTGTGCGGGCGATATGGCCGCAGGCCATCGCTTCTTGGCCAGCCTGACGCCTTTTGTCTGGCGCAGACATCTGGATTTTGCCGCCATCCAAGACGCCCATGATATGCGCCTGCGCATCCGCGAACATCGTGGGCTTAAAGGTCCCTTGGTGGTCGAAGGACATAACGTGAAACTGGGGCTTGGCGGCATTCGCGAGATAGAGTTTTTCACCCAAACCCGCCAATTGATCGCCGGTGGGCGCGACCCTGATCTGCGCGGATCTGGCACGGAAGAAGCCTTGCAGGCGCTGTCGGCCAAGGGCTGGCTGCCCGCAGATGTGGTGGCAGAACTGACCCAAGCCTACCGCGACCTGCGCCTGATTGAACATCGCTTGCAGATGGTCTTGGATGAACAAACCCAAACCATGCCCGAAACCCCCGCAGCCATTGCCCGCATCGCGGCCTTTTGCGGGCTGGAAGAGGCGGCTTTTCGCCGCAGCTTCCTTGACCGCCTGCGCCGTGTCGATCATCTGACCGAAGGTTTCTTTTCCCCCAGCGCCACCGAAACCTTGCCCGACATCTCGCCCCAAGCCCGCGCCGTGGTGGAAGGCTGGTCGCAATATCCCGCCCTTCGGTCTGACCGCGCCCAGACAATCTTTGCCCGCTTAAAGCCGCAACTTCTACGCAAACTGAAGCAAAACGCCCATGCGGACGAAGCTTTGATGGCCTTTGACGGCTTCTTGGCGGGCCTGCCATCGGGCGTTCAGATCTTTTCTTTGTTCGAAGCCAACCCCTCGCTGGTGGATCTGATCATCGACATTGCCGGCACGGCCCCCGCGCTGGCGCTGTATCTGTCGCGCAATGCTGCGGTGTTGGATGGCGTGATTGGCGGGTCTTTCTGGGCGCCTTGGCCCGGTGTGGCAGGGTTGCGGCAGGATTTGGAAAAGCGCCTTAGCACGGCTGTCGATTACGAGCGCGTCTTAGGTTTGGCGCGCATCTGGTTGAAAGAATGGCACTTTCGCGTGGGCGTGCATCACCTGCGTGGCCTGACTGATGCTTTCGAGGCCGGCAAATCCTACGCCGATTTGGCCGAGGCGGTGATCGCCGTTATGTGGCCCTTGGCATTGGCCGAATTTGCCCGCCGCCATGGCCCGCCGCCGGGGCGGGGGGCTGTTTTGGTGGCGATGGGCTCTTTAGGGTCGGGGCGGTTGACGGCGGCGTCTGACCTTGACCTGATCGTCATCTATGATCCTTTGGATCAAGAAACCTCTAACGGCCGCACACCCTTGGCCACGCGCCCCTATTACGCCCGCCTGACCCAAGCTGTGGTCACGGCTTTGACGGTGCAGATGGCGGAAGGGCGGCTTTATCAGGTCGATATGCGGCTGCGCCCATCAGGGCGGCAGGGGCCTGTTGCCACGGCCCTTTCTGCGTTCAAAGCCTATCAGGAAAACGATGCCTGGACATGGGAACATCTGGCATTGACCCGCGCGCGGGTGATGGCGGGGGATGCCACTTTGGCGGGCGAAGTGGAAGCGTTTCGCCGCGACCTTTTGGCGCGCAAGGGGCAGGGTGCAGGGCTTAAAGCCGATGTCGCCGATATGCGTGCCCGTCTTGCCACAGCCAAACCCGGTGTCAGCCCGTGGGAGGCGAAAGACGGCACGGGCAAGTTGATGGATATCGAGTTATGCGCCCAAATGCTGGCCCTGCAAACCGCCACCCCTGCCCGTAGCCTTGATCGCCAACTGGCCGCTGGCCGTTCTGGCGGCAACCTGTCGCAAACGGACGAGACGGTTCTGGCCAAGGCGGCGAGGCTTTTTTGGCGGCTGCACGCCAGCGCGCGGCTTTTGACGGACCAAGCTTTGACCCCGCAAGATTTGGGGGCGGGGGCGCGGGCCTTCTTGCTGCGCGAAACGGGGGTTGCAGATGAAGCGGCTTTGACCAAGGCCGTGACCGAAGCCGCCGCCGAGGCTGCGGTGGTGATTGATAAAACCTGCGCCGAAAGGACTTGATGTGAACAGAACCGAGGCCGACCCCAAGGGGCTTGTGCGCGAAAGCTACGCGATTGAGGGCATCACCAAATGGGAATGCCGGTCGATCTTTGTGGACTGGGCGCTCAGCCTGCCCGTGGGGGCAGACACCTCGGCCGCCATCAACGTGCTGTTAGATCAATACGCCACAACCGCCCCCGATCACCCGATGAGTGCCACTTTGACCGAAGGTTTGGGCACAGCCGCAGCGCCCAAGCGGCGCGGCGGCAGGCTTGGCCGTCAGGCGGGCATGGAGTAGGGCCTTAGCCGTCCAGCCGCCCCATACGACCGCCGCGCCGCTTGGACAGGCGCGGGGCGCGGGCGGGCAGCTCGGCCATAATGGCTTGGCGTTCTGCGGGCGAGTAATGCGACCAGCGCCCAATTTCATCGATCGACCGCAGGCAGCCGACACAAAGCCGCTCTTGCGGGTGGATCACGCAAATCTTGATGCAGGGGGATTCAATCTCGTCCCGGGCCCAGATATCGTCGATCATGTCGCATCCTCGGCCATGTGGCGGCGCAACGTGTCCAACCGGTCCAGCGCCCCTTGCAAGATATAACCTGCAGCGACTTGGTCAATCACCGCCGCGCGCCGCTTGCGCGAGGCATCGGCTTCCAGCAGGGCGCGTTCGGCGGCAACGGTTGACAGTCGCTCGTCCCAAAAGGTGATGGGCAACTCGGTCAGTTTCATCAGGTTGCGCGCAAAGGCTTGGGTCGCTTGCACGCGCGGGCCGCTGGACCCATCCATGTTCAAGGGCAAGCCAAGGATGATCCCCGCCACACCGCGTTCGGTTAACAGCGTCAGCAGGGCAGCGGCATCGACAGTGAACTTTTCGCGCCGGATCACGGTGATGGGGGTGGCCACCAAACGGCGCAGGTCAGAGATGGCCACGCCAATCGTCTTATCGCCCAGATCCAGCCCGCAGATGGCCTTGTTGGGCGGCAGGAGTGCCGCGAAGTCCAAGATGTCTTGCAAAATCATGGCGCAATCCCTGCCGCTGTCGCTGCGGCCTTGAGTGCAGAGAGTTCGCCCGGTTGGCCCGCAAAATCGGCCTGCGCTTTGGCATAGGCGGCTTTGGCGCGGTCAGGCGCGTTCAACACGCCTAAGGCGTTGATTACCTTAATCCAATCCTCAATCGGCCCGCCATCGGCCAGAAGGCGGCCTTCAAGCAGGCCTACCATGCCTTCGATCATCGTTTGGCGATCCTCGGCACTCATCTGGGCAGCATCGGCCATATCGCCAGCGGTGGGCCCTTTGGCTTGCGGCGCTTGATAGCGAATGCCTGCGGCATCGGCGATCTGTTGCAAGTTTTGGGTTATTTCGGGGATCCAAGGGGCTGTGTCGGGGCCTTCGTCCAGCAAGGCTTTCCACAGGGGAAAGGTTTTGTCAGGACGGCCCACTTGGGCTGCCATCAGACCCAAATAGAACCGCGCCGCTGGATGGGTGGGGGTGCGGATTAACGCTTCGGTAAAGGCGGCTTCGGCTTGGGGCGAGACAATCCCTTGCGCGGCGTAAACCATGATCACGCCCAGATTGGCGTAATCATCCGCATTGGCCTGCGCGCCCTTTAGGCGTATCACGGCGTCTTGGGCGATGCGGGCGGCGCTATAATTGCCAAGGTTCGCTTCTTGCTGCGCCAGATAGATCTGGCCTTGCAGCGCCTCAGGGTTTTTTGCAACCGCTGCGCGAAGTTGTTCGACGATGTCCAAAGTGATTTTGTCGACATCGCTGGGTGGGGTAAAGGCGGGCAGGGCAGCCTCCAGCGTGTCTTGGCTGGGGCGGTTTTGATATTCCACATCGGAATTGGCGATCCGTTCGGCAATTGGCAAATCCGGATATCCCGGCGCGCCAAGCGACTGGTAGATGATGCCCGATAAGATCACAGCCAAAACAACCGCGCTTCCCGCAAGTGCCGGATGAGACGCTTTGCGGTTGGGCGCATCAGGCTGGCTGCGCCCAGTTTCCAAAATACGGCGCTGCACTTCGATGCGCAGACGACCCGCTTCTTCGGGCGGCAGCACGCCGCGCGCCAAATCGCGATCCACCTCGGCCAATTGGTCGCGGTAGATGATCAGGTCTTCAGCACCGGTTGGGGCAGCCTCGGTTCCAGCCCGCCGCAGGGCTTGCAGCAAAACCACGGCCACCATGACGACCATAGCGCCCGCTGACAGATAAAATCCGAACATCGTTGACCCATTCCTTTGTTGGCCCTGATTACGCTTTTCGGCGGATCGGCAAAAGGGCAAAGGGCGGCGTATCGGGGCCATGCGCGACATCGTGACCGACAGGGGCGCAAATGTGATAGAGTGCGACAGGTTTTGTCGCAATTTTCCCCATTGTGCCGTTTGCGGCGGTGGATATATGGGCCATGCCTGCCAAAGGTGGATGCACCCGAAACCACGGAAAGGGCCCCCTCATGAAACGCTATTCTGCCTTTGCCATCGCGCGTGAGGCGCTGTCCAACCACATGGGATGGGAACGTGCTTGGGCGGCCCCCCAACCCAAGGCGTCTTATGATGCCATTATCATCGGGGCAGGCGGCCACGGGCTGGCCACGGCTTATTATTTGGGCAAGAATTTCGGCATCACCAATGTGGCAATCCTTGAAAAAGGCTGGCTGGGGGGTGGCAATACGGGCCGCAACACCACGATCATCCGGTCGAACTACTTGCAAGATTCCTCGGCCGCCATCTACGAAAAAGCCCGCAGCCTGTATGAGACGCTCAGCCAAGATTTAAACTACAACGCCATGTTCAGCCCGCGCGGCGTGATGATGCTGGCCCAAACCCACCACGAAGTGCGCGGCTATCAACGCACCGCCCACGCCAATGCGCTGCAAGGCGTGGTGACAGAGTTCATCTCGCCCCAGCGGGTGAAAGAACTGTGCCCCATCCTGAACATCGACGGGCCGCGCTATCCGGTGCTGGGCGCTTTGTGGCAAGCGCGTGGCGGCACCGGACGGCATGATGCCGTGGCTTGGGGCTATGCGCGGGCCTGTTCGGCCATGGGTATGGATATTATCCAGAACTGCGAAGTGAAGGGCATCACCAGCGCCAATGGCGTGGTGACGGGGGTTGAAACCACCAAGGGCTATATTGGCACCAAGAAAATCGGCATCGTGGTGGCGGGCCATTCGGGCCAAGTGGCTGATATGGCGGGCTTCCGCTTGCCCGTGGAAGCCGTGGCCCTGCAAGCTTTGGTGTCAGAACCGATCAAGCCCTGCATGGATGTGGTCGTGATGGCCAATACCGTGCATGGTTATATGAGCCAGTCTGACAAGGGCGAAATGGTGATTGGCGGCGGCACCGACGGGTTTAACAACTTCACCCAGCGCGGATCGTTCCACCATATCGAAGAAACCCTGCGCGCCTTGATTGAAACCTTCCCGATCATCAGCCGCTTGAAGATGTTGCGCCAATGGGGCGGGATTGTGGATATGACGGGCGATCGTTCTCCCATCATCTCAAAAACCCCTGTCGGCAATTGCTTTATCAACTGCGGTTGGGGCACAGGCGGGTTCAAGGCCATTCCGGGATCGGGCTGGGCCATGGCAGAGCTGATGGCCAAGGGCGAGCCGGGGCCTTTGGCGGCAGAGTTTGACATGTGGCGCTTTAAAGAGGGCCGGTTCATCGACGAATCGGTCGCCGCCGGGGTGGCGCATTGATGGCGCGGGGGCACGATTTTTCGCCGAAAAATCGGAAGGGTCGAATTTTCTGCGAAAATTCGAAGCCTGCGCAAGACGTGATGAAAGGAACGGTGCAATGCTGACGCTCGAATGTCCTTACTGCGGTGTTATGGCCGACGAAACTGAATTGTCCCCCGGCTACGAGGCGCATTTGAAGCGCTACGGTCCGGGATCAAGCGACGAAGAGTTTGAAGCCTATATGTTTGCGCGAAAAAACCCCAAGGGCGTGCATTTTGAACGCTGGCGGCACGCTTACGGCTGCGGCAAGTGGTTTTTGGCGGCGCGTGATACGGCAACACTTGAAGTGTTTGGCACCTATCCCGCCCAATCCTCGGCCCCGCCCCAAGAGTTGCAAGACAAGATCAAGGCCAAGCGGCCCGACTGGAAGGGTTACAAATGAGCACCCGTTTGTCCAAAGGCGGTCGTTTGATCGACCGCGCTCAGGCTGTGGAATTCACCTTCAATGGCAGGCGTTTGCAGGGGTTTGCGGGCGATACGCTGGCGGCATCTTTGCTGGCCAATGACCAGATGCTGATGGGGCGCAGCTTTAAATATCACCGAGCGCGCGGTGCTGTGGCTTCGGGGGCCGAAGAGCCGAACGCCTTGGTCAATCTAGGGCGCGGTGCGTTCTTGGAGCCGAACCAACGGGCGACCACGACCGAAACCTTTGACGGTTTGGAAGCGCAAAGCCAGAACCATTGGCCCAGCCTAGAGATGGATATTGGCGTTGTGAACAACGCTTTGGCGCGGTTCTTGCCGGGCGGGTTTTACTACAAAACCTTCATCCATCCGCGGGCTGCGTGGAAACATGTGTTCGAACCGATCATCCGCAAAGCTGCGGGCCTTGGCCCTGCGCCCAAGGAAATGGACGGCGACCGCTATGAGCAGGCCTATGCGTTCTGCGACGTTTTGGTTGCGGGCGGCGGGATTGCGGGTTTGCAAGCCGCCCTCGCAGCCGCCGCAGGTGGTGCGCGGGTTATGGTGCTGGAACAAACACCGTTCTGGGGCGGTCGTGCGCCGGTGGACGGCGATGTGATCGATGGGATGGCCGCTGATATTTGGGTGAAGAACACTGTGCAAGCTCTTGAAGCTATGCCGAATGTTACCTTGCGCACCCGCTGTATGGTGGCTGGGGTTTATGACCACGGCTATGTGCTGGCCGAAGACCGCGTGGCAGATCACACCCCCGGCGATGGTCGCCCGAAAAAACGCCTGTGGCGCATTCGGGCCAAGCGGATTGTGGCGGCAACTGGCGCGTTGGAACGCCCGTTGTCCTTTGCGGGCAATGATGTGCCCGGTGTTATGCTCGCCTCGGCGGTTCGTGATTATGTGGTGAACTGGGCTGTGTCGCCCGGGGATCGCACTGTGATTGTGACCAACAATGATGACGCCTACCGCACGGCGATTGCGTTGAAACAGGCGGGGCTGTCTGTGCCCTGCATCGTGGATGCGCGCGCTGAGGCCAACGGGCCGCTGCCCACGCAAGCGCGGGCTTTGGGCATACGGGTCGAAACCGGCAAGGGCATCGCCAAGGTCAAGGGCACCAAGCGTGTCACGGGTGTGACCTTGTGCATGCAAGCCGGCGAAGGGGCGGGTCTGGAAGACATCGCCTGCGATGCCGTCGCCATGTCGGGCGGCTGGTCGCCCGTGGTGCATTTGTGGAGCCATTGTGGCGGCAAGCTGACGTGGGATGATGCTCACGCCATGTTCCGCCCCGATGCCACCCGCCCGCCGATCAGCCATGACGGCTTGGCGATGGTCTATCCCGCAGGGGCTGCCAATGGCGCGCTGAAAGCGGCAGAGGCTTTGGTGGATGCAGCCCTTGCGGGCGCGAGTGCTGCAGGTGCGAACCCCATCGCTGCGGCGCAAGCTGAAGGGCGTGAGGAAGCGCCGCTGGAACCCGTCTGGATCATGCCGCAGGGCGCCAGCTACAAGCTGCGCGCCAAGATGTGGCTCGATTATCAGAACGATGTGAAAGTCTCTGACGTGCAGCTTGCCGCGCGCGAAGGCTACGAGTCCGTCGAACATACCAAGCGGTACACCACGCTTGGCATGGCCACTGACCAAGGCAAACTGTCCAACATCAACGGGCTGGCCGTGCTGGCAGGGGCGCTTAACACCGATATCCCCAATGTCGGCACCACCACCTTCCGCCCGCCCTATACGCCCGTGACCTTGGGCGCTTTGGCCGGTGAAGCGCGGGGCGAGATTTTCCAGCCTTTGCGCCGCTCGCCAATCCACGCTTGGAACGAACAGGCCAACGCCTATTTCGAACCTGTCGGCCTGTGGCGCAGGCCCTATTGCTTCCCGCGCGGCGGAGAAAACCACGCCCAAGCGATTGAGCGTGAGATTTTGAACACCCGCAACGGGGTGGGGATGCTGGATGCGTCAACCCTTGGCAAGCTGATCGTCAAAGGGCCCGATGCGGGGCGGTTCTTGGATATGATGTACACCAACGTCATGTCGAA
>CAMAYO010000003.1 GCA_945862465.1 Pseudorhodobacter antarcticus
CCGAACTTAGCAAACAGATGTTCCAGCGGTTTTTGCACCATATAGGGCAGGGCCCCTGTGAACAGGATCACCAAGGCTTGCAGCACGGTAATCACCTCACGCGGAATAGTGGTGCCCATGGCCAGCTGCGACCCGCCTTCGTACAAAAACCCAAACAGGATCGAGGCGACCACGATGCCAAAGGGATGGTTGCGCCCCATCAAGGCCACGGCGATGCCGATAAACCCCGCCCCCTCGACAGAGTTCAGCACCAAGCGGTGTGCTGCCCCCTGCACGGCGTTCACCGCCATCAACCCCGAAATCCCGCCCGACAGCAGCAGGGCGTAGATCGTGATCTTGACCGGATCAATTCCGGCATAGAGGGCCGCCTTTTCCTGCTTGCCAAAAGCGCGAAGGGCATAGCCGAGCCGCGTGTGCCAGAGCAGGGTCCAAACCCCGATCGCCAAGGCGATGGCGATCAGAAAGGTGATATTGGCCGGATTTTTGCTGGAAAACGGGATCCCCACCAGCCCCAGAATATCGCCCAGTTTGGGCAGGTTGTAAGCTTTGTCGAAACGGGCTGAGGCTGGGTCCATGCTGCCCATGGGCCGCAGCAGGTTGACGAGCACATAGTTCATCAAGGCATAGGCGATGAAGTTGAACATCATCGTGGTAATTACGATATGGCTGCCGCGCTTGGCTTGCAGCCAAGCAGGCAAAAAGCCCCAAGCCGCGCCAAACGCCGCCCCTGCCGCCAGCGAGCCTATCAGTGCCAGCGACCAATGCGGCCAAGGGATCAGCAAGCACGACAGCGCCACGCCCAAACCGCCCAAGGTCGCCTGCCCTTCGCCGCCGATGTTGAACAGGCTGGCCTGAAAAGCAATCGACACGGCAAGGCCCGTGAAGATGAAGTTCGTCGCGTAATAAAGCGTATAGCCCAAGCCATTGGTTGACCCGAAGGCCCCGTCAATCATGATCCAAATCGCGTGCAGTGGGCTTTGGCCGATGGCCGCAATCAAGATGCCGCAAAAGACAAAGGCGATGATCAGGCAGATCAGCGGCACCAAAACCACATCGGCCCAGCGGGGTAACTTGTCCATCTTAGGTCTCTTTCCCCTGCGCTTCGCTGCCCGTCATCCCTGCCATCAACAAGCCAAGGTCGCGTTCGTTCGTGGTTTCAGGGTCACGCTCGCCCATGATCTTGCCGTCAAACATCACCAAGATGCGGTCAGACAGGCTCATGATCTCATCCAGTTCCACCGACACCAGCAGCACGGCCTTGCCCGCATCGCGCAGGGCTACGATTTGTTTGTGGATAAACTCAATCGCGCCAATATCCACGCCGCGCGTGGGTTGGCCGACCAGCAGCAGGTCGGGGTTGCGTTCGATTTCACGCGCGACGACGATTTTTTGCTGGTTGCCGCCGGAAAAGGATTTGGCAGGCAAAGTTGGGATCGGCGGGCGTACATCAAAGGTGGCCATTTTGCGCGCCGTGTCGGCTTTCAGCGCGGCATTGTCCATGAACAGGGCGTTCATCTGGTATTCGGGCGCGTTGTGATAGCCAAAGCCCACGTTTTCCCAAGCGGCAAAGTCCATAACCAGGCCAAGGTTCTGGCGATCTTCGGGCACATGGGCAATGCCAGCGGCGCGGCGGGTTTGGCCGTTGGCCTTGCGCCCCTTAAGCGGCAGATCAACGCCGTTCAGCGTGATGCGGCCTGTGGCTTGAGCAATTCCGCCCAAGGCTTGCAGCAGTTCAGATTGGCCGTTGCCCGCCACACCGGCGATGCCCAAAATCTCGCCCGCGCGGATGGTTAGGCTCACACCTTTCAAACGCGCAACGCCATCGGTCTGCACTATCAGGTTTTCCACCACCAGCACATCACGGCCGGGGTTGGCAGGGCGCTTTTCAACCTCTAGCAAGACCTTGCGGCCCACCATCAGTTCCGCCAAAGCATGGGGAGAGGTTTCCGCGGTTTTGACCGTGCCCACCATCGTACCGCGCCGCATGACGGAAACGTTGTCGGTCGCCTCCATAATCTCGCGCAGTTTATGGGTGATTAGAATGATCGTGCGGCCACGCGCTTTCAGACCCGCAAGGATGCGAAACAGATGGTCGGCCTCTTCGGGGGTTAGCACGCCCGTAGGTTCATCCAAAATCAAAATCTCGGCCTGACGATATAGGGCTTTCAGGATCTCGACCCGCTGTTGGTGGCCCACCGACAGGTCTTCGATCACGGCGTCGGGGTGGACATCCAGATCATATTCGCGGCTGAGCGCCTCTAGCTCGGCCCGCGCGCGGGTCAGCGAGGATTTGAGCAGCGGGCCATCTTCGGCCCCCAGAATGACGTTTTCCAGCACGGTGAAGTTCTGCACCAGTTTGAAATGCTGAAACACCATGCCGATGCCCGCGCGGATCGCGCTTTGGCTGTCGGGGATGGCGGTGGGTTGGCCGTTGATAAAGATCTCGCCCGCGTCGGCTTTGTAAAAGCCGTACAGGATCGACATCAGCGTCGACTTGCCCGCACCATTTTCGCCGATGATGCCGTGGATCGTGCCGCGCGGCACGGCGATGTTGATGTCGCGGTTGGCTTGCACCGGACCAAAGGCCTTTGAGATGCCTTTAAGTTCGATGGCATAAGACAGATCGGGGGCGGCAGTTGCCTGCCGCCCCCCTTGTTTGGCGTCAGCCATTAGAACTGGCCAGCCGGGCAGGTGTTGTCGGACATATAGTCGTGCACCTTCAGCTCGCCCGATTTGATCTTGGCAGCGGCGTCTTCGACGGCGGCCTTCATCTCAGGGGTGACGAGGGCGGCGTTGTTGTCATCCATCGCCACGTCAACACCGCCTGCGGCGAGGTCCATCACGTTGATGCCGGGCTTCAGATCAGCACCTTCTTTGAAGGCGTCATAGACGGCGTTATCCACACGCTTGACCATCGAGGTCAGAACTTGACCCGGGTGCATGTAGTTTTGGTTGCTGTCCACGCCGATCGACAAGATGTTGGCGTCAGCCGCAGCTTGCAGCACGCCCACACCCGTGCCGCCAGCAGCGGCATAGATTACGTCAGCTTGTTGCGACATTTGCGACTTGGCAATCTCAGCACCCTTCACAGGGTTGTTCCATGCCGAGCCGTCAGTGCCCGTCATGTTCAAGATCACGGTGGCATCGGCCTTCACAGCCTTGACACCCTGCGCATAGCCGCAGCCAAAGCGGCGGATCAGCGGAATGTCCATGCCGCCGATAAAGCCCACAACGCCCGACTTCGACGCCATGCCAGCCATCACGCCAGCGAGGTAAGAGCCTTGGTCTTCGGTGAAGACCACCGATTTGACGTTGGGCTGATCAACGACCATGTCGATGATGGCGAACTTGGTGTCGGGATAATCCGCCGCCACGGTGTTCAGGGCATCGCCAAAGGCAAAGCCCGTCATGACGATCGGGTTGGCCCCACCCTCAGCCAGTTGACGCAAAGCCTGCTCGCGCTGGGCTTCGTTTTGCATTTCCAACTCTTTGAAAGTGCCACCGGTTTCGGTGGCCCAGCGTTGCGCGCCTTGGAAGGCGGCTTCGTTGAAGGATTTGTCGTTTTTGCCGCCAACGTCATAGATGATGGCAGGGTCGGCCAAAGCGGCCACGGCGCTCAGCGCCAGAACGGCCGAAGCCCCCAGCAGGCGTTTCATCAGGGTCATGTCTGTCTCCCGGTTGTAAAATATTGCGCCTTTGGAACTGGCAGACTCAATAAGGCCAGACCACGGCAGTCGTGGGTGATTTAGGGCTGATGCGGCGGGGGCGGTCAACAGGAATCTGACAGGGCTGCGTCAGGTATTTGATCGGATGATCAAGAGATGCGCGCGCGGCGGTGCTGGTAGGGGGCACCCGCCCTATCTGAGCCTCGGTGCAGGGGGGCTTAAATTGGTCGGCTCATCAAGATGGCATCGACGCTTTGGCCTGCACTGCGGTAGTAGCCTTTGCGCCGGCCGGTGGGGGCAAAACCTGCACTGGTGTAAAGCGCGCGGGCGGCGAGGTTGGTTTCTGCGACCTCCAGAAAGGCGCTGGTGGCTTGGCGGTCGTGGGATTGGCGCAAGAACTCTGCCACAAGGGCGCGGCCCACCCCGGTGCGGCGGGCGGTGGGGGAAACGGCGATGGTCAGCAGGGTCGCTTCGCCCGCCACGACTTGGCCCAAAAGAAAGGCCTGCGGTCTTGTCAGGGCAAAGGTAAAGGGGCTGGCAAGTGTCGCTTCGAGTTCGGCCTGCGACCATGGTGGGGGCAGGGTGAAGCTTTCGGCGTGCAAAAGGGCCATCTGCGCGGGCGTCACGGCAAGATCACCGGCGGCGGGTCTGATGGCGGGGCGGCATCGGCGCTGCGTAAGTAGAAGGGCGCGGGGCGGGGGGCATCTGCGGGGTTTTGAACTTGGGCAAGGCGGGCGATGGCTTCCCATAAGGGATAGCGCGGCGCGGCGGCTTGGCCCGCGCAATGGGCGGCGACGGCTTCGGCGGCAAAGCCTACGCAGGTGGCGGGTGGCAGGGGGGGCAACGTGGAAAGGTTCAGGATTTGCGCCACAACCCCCTTCAGGCCAAAGCCTTGCAGGTAAAGCGCGCCTTTGCGGGCGTCGAGGGTGGAGAGGACTGCGCCATCCATGCCAAGCGCTTGGGCGTGCAGCGCCGAAACCCCCACGGCTGGAATGCCCAAGCCCAAGGCCAGCCCGCGCGCTGCCGCCACAGAAATGCGCACACCCGTGAAATTGCCCGGCCCCGTGCCCACGCCGATGCGCGCCAAATCACCAAAGCCTATGCCTGCCTCGGCCAGCATTTCTTCCAGCATGGGCATCAGGCGTTCGGCTTGGCCTTTTTCCATCGGCTCGTGCCGCTGTGCCACCAACCGGTCGCCCGATAACAAAGCGGCGGCGCAATGCGCCGCCGATGTGTCAAAGGCCAGAACCAAGCCCTTAGGCGGCAACAGGGCGCACCTCGGTCACTTCGGGGATATAGTGGCGCAGCAAGTTTTCGATGCCCATCTTCAGCGTCAGCGTGGATGAAGGGCAACCAGCGCAAGCGCCCTTCATATGCAGATAAACCACCCCACGGTCAAAGCCGTGGAAGGTGATGTCGCCACCATCTTGCGCCACGGCAGGACGGATGCGTGTATCTAGCAGTTCTTTGATCTGGGTGATGATAGCCCCATCGGGGCCGTCATGCGACGCATGGGCTGCCGCCTGTTCACCTTCCAGCACGGGTTGGCCCGACTGGTAATGCTCCATCACAGCGCCCAAAATTGCGGGCTTGATGTGCTGCCAATCCACGCCTTCGGCCTTGGTCACAGTGACAAAGTCCATCCCAAAGAACACGCCCGTCACACCTTCCACCGCAAAGATGCGCTTGGCGAGGGGGGATTTGGTGGCCGCTTCGGCATTGGGGAAATCGGCTGTGCCCATATCCAGCACGGCGAGGCCGGGCAGAAATTTCAGCGTCGCGGGATTGGGCGTGGATTCGGTCTGGATGAACATGGGGCAACTCCTGACTATTCCTGTCGGATATGCGCTTTGGGCGGCGCGAAGTCAAGGTTAGCCGCAGGAGGTTGGGCTAGGTGATGCTTTCCAACCGCTCTTTGCTCATAGCGCCGGGCACGATGGTGATGGGCACGGGTAAGGTGCCAGCAGAACGGGTCAGAGCGGTCACCAAGGGGCCGGGGCCGGATTTTTCATGGTTGGCGCCCAGAACCAGCACGCCCACTTGCGGGTCTTCGCGCACTTGGGCCAAGATTTCCACCTCGGGGTCGCCTTCGCGGATTACGAGTTCGGGGTTTACCCCGTGGCGGTCGCGCATCCATTTGGCAAACACTTCAAAATGTGCCTCGATCCGCTCGCGGGCTTCGGCGCGCATCAGATCAGCCACGCCCATCCAATGCTGGTATTCTTCCGGCGGGATGATCGACAGAATCTGCACCCCGCCTTGGGTCTTGGCGGCCCGCAAGGCGGCAAAGCGCATGGCGTTCAGGCATTCGCGGGTATCATCCAGCACGACGAGAAACTTGCGCATGGGGATCTCCTTCGCGGCCCTTATCGCCCATGGCGGGGGCGGATGACAAGCCTTTGTGGTAGGCTAGGCCCCATCGCTTGCGGCCTTATCTCAATGGGCCCTGCCTTTGGTCACGGACTTTAGGGCCGGGTCGGACACGGCAACGCTCGCAGAGATTTTGGCAGCCGGAAGCCAGTTTGCGGACAAAAAAACGCCCCTGGCCTGAACAGGTCCAGGGGCTTTAGCCCGGTCAGTCATGGGCCCAGCTGCGGGGACAGGCGCGGGCATCCGGGAAAGAGGCAGGTGACTTCCCCTGTAGCATCAGGGGAATATGAATCGATTCTATGACAGGGCGTCGGGGCGGGCCTCTTGAGCGTAACAGGCTGAAAAAGCGTGATCTTTATGAAAATGAAAAACGTGCTTTGGGTCTGGCCCAAGGCGCGTTTGATAAAACTGGGTGTTTGGCAGCCCCAAGCCCCCAAAGCGATTCTGTGCCTTGGGGTTTCGTAAGGCTGATTACACTGGACGCGAGCGGATCATACCGATGATGTCATAAACCTGTTCCAGCACCGGCCGCGCCAAGGCATCGGCGCGCACGGCACCTGCGCCCAAGATGCGGTCGATCTCGGCGGGGTCTTTCATCAGGCGGTTCATCTCGGTGGTGATGGGTTCCAGCTTGGCAACGGCCAGATCGGCCAAAGCTGGCTTGAACGTGCCAAACTGTGCGCCGGCATAGTCTGCGATCACTTGGGCGGGGGTATGGCCTGCCAAAGCGGCATAGATGTTGACAAGGTTTTTGGCTTCGGGTCGGTCTTTCAACCCATCGATATGGTCGGGCAGCGGGTCCATATCTGTTTTGGCCTTGCGGATCTTTTTAGAGATCGTGTCGGCGTCATCCGTCAGGTTGATCCGGCTTTGATCGGATGGATCAGACTTTGACATCTTTGCGGTGCCATCGCGCAGCGACATCACACGGGTCGCAGCCCCTTCAATCACGGGTTCGACCACGGGGAAGAAATCAACCTTGTAGTCGTTGTTGAACTTGATCGCGATATCGCGGCACAGTTCCAGATGCTGCTTTTGATCCTCCCCCACCGGAACATGGGTGGCCTTATAGGCCAAGATGTCTGCGGCCATCAGCGAGGGATAAGCAAACAGCCCCAACGATACGTTTTCGGAATTCTTGCCCGCCTTGTCCTTGAACTGCGTCATCCGGCTCATCCAACCCATCCGCGCGATGCAGTTGAAGATCCAGCCCAGTTCGGCATGGGCGGTGACTTGGGACTGGTTGAACAAGATCGAGCGTGTCGGATCAATTCCCGCCGCGATAAAGCCCGCTGCCGCCTCGCGCGTTTGGTGACGCAGTTTGACGGGGTCTTGGAACACGGTGATGGCGTGCATATCGACCAAGCAATAGACCGTCTCGATCCCCTCATCCTGCTTTTCCACAAAGCGCTTCAGCGCCCCAAGGTAGTTGCCCAAGGTCAACCCGCCCGAAGGCTGGATGCCCGAGAAAATGCGGGTCGCGAATGCGGCGGTTTTGGTCAGAGGCGTTTGGACCGGCTCGGACATGATAGCTCCATCTGGCGAAAGGTGACGACTGCCCTTATCTGTCCCCACAGCGGGCGTCAATTGCGGCCCGAAAAGAGGCACCATGTCTGACCAAACCGAAGCCCCGATCAACCGCCTGCCCACCATCACTTGGGCGCTTGCCCTGCCCATGATCGCGATGGAGGTCGTGGTGAATGCCGCCGCCAACGGATTGATTGGCGGGCCTGCGGGCATTGGTTGGCGCGCGCAGGCGATACAAGAGTTCGCCTTTTCGCCCGATTACCTGCGCCAAATGCTGATCTTGTGGCAGTTTCCGCTGGATGGGCTGTATCGGCCCTTCACCTATGCCATCGTGCATACCGATGTGACGCAGGCGATCTTTGTGATCGTGATCTTGCTGGCCTTGGGCAAGTTTGTGGGCGAGGTGTTTCATTGGTGGGCCGTTTTGGCGGTGTTTTTGGCCGCATCCTTGGTGGGGGCTATGGCCTATACGGCTGTGCCTTATACCCACGGCGGGCTGATCGGGGGCTATCCGCCCGTTTACGGGCTGATCGGGGCCTTTACCTATGTCAACTGGATGCAGGCGGCGGGTGCAGGGGCGGCACGGTTTCGGGCCTTCAAGTTGATCGGTTTTCTGATGGGCTTTCGCATCCTTTTTGGCATGTTTTCGCTGGTCGCTTACGGCTATGACCAAAGTGTCGGCTGGGATTGGACGGCAGAATTGGCGGGCTTTGCCGCAGGTTTTTTGCTGTCTTTCGCCGTCAGCCCCGGTGGATGGAGCAGGGTTTTGGCCGCCATCCGCAGCCGTTAAGCCCGTCTGCGCAGGGCGGCGAAGTCTTTCAGCTTAAACGCCCCCAGCGCTGTCCCCGCGCCAAAATAGGCCACGATGCCCAAAGCGCAAAGCGCCGTCAGCGCCAGATAGCGCCATAGGGGCAGGTGCAGCGCGGGTGTAAGCGCCCAAGCTGCCGCCCAAAGAACCCCGCCCATTATAACGCAAGCCGCCACGATGCGCGGCAGGCGCTGCATGAAACGCGCGTCAAACCGCGCCTCTGGCCCCATGCGGCGCGATCCACGCCACAATTGTGCCACCATCACCCAGCCCGACAGGGTCGTGGCCCAAGCGGCGGCGGAAAAGCCCAGATAGGGCAGCAGCCCCACCGCCATGACGGCGTTGATGATCATCGACACAATTGCAAAGCGAAACGGGCTTCGGCTGTCTTCGCGCGCATAAAACAAGGGTTGCAAGACCTTGTGCAGCACAAAGGCGGGCAGGCCCACGCCGTAAATCGCGAGCACAAGCGCCGTGGCTTGGGTGTCTTGGTCGGTGAACGCGCCGCGCTGATACAGAACCGAACACAAAGGCTCTGCCAAAACCGCCAGCGCCACAGCGGCGGGCAGCGTCATCGCCAGAGCGAATTCGGCCCCCCGATTGAACGAGGCGCGCCCGCCTTCGGCATCGCCCGCCCGCAAGCGGCGCGATAGGTCGGGCAAAAGCACCGTGCCAATGGCAATGCCCACCACGCCCAAGGGCAATTGATAAAGCCTGTCCGCATAAGACAGCCAAGCCACAGCCCCTTCGGTAAAGCTGGCGACTTGCCGCCCCACCAGCAGGTTGATCTGCACCACCCCGCCCGCCAAAACTGCAGGCCCCGCAATCAGCGCCAACCGCGCCAAATCCGCCGTCCAGCGCGGAAGGCCAAAGGTGAAAGCATACCCAATTTTGCGCGCCGCGACCCAAGTAAAAGCCAGTTGCGCCACGCCTGTGATCGGCACAGTCCAAGACAGGGTCAGGCCCATATCCCACCCCGCCCAAACCGCCAACCACATCGCAGCGATAAAGACCAAGTTCATCAAGACGGGCACAAAGGAGGCTTCGGAAAAACGACCATGTGTGGTCAAAATGCCCGACAGCAATGCGACCAGCGAGATGAAGAGGATGTAGGAAAACGCGATTTGCCCAAAGGTCACGGCCAGATCAAACCGCTCGCCGCTGAAGCCAGACGCCATGGCCCAAACCAGCCACGGCATGGCCAAAGTGCCAATGACGGTAAAGGCCAAGAGCAGCGTCACCATCCCGTTCCACGCATCGCGGGCAAAGCCTGCAGCATCCTCGCCACCTTCTAGCTTTTTGGCGAACATGGGCACAAAGGCCATGTTAAAGGCGCCTTCGGCAAAGAAGCGGCGAAACATGTTGGGCAGGGAAAAGGCGATCAAGAATGCTTCGGCCACGGGGCCGGTGCCAAGATAGGCCGCCATCATCACATCGCGGGCAAAGCCCGTGCTGCGTGATATCAGCGTCCACCCCCCGACGGTCAAAATGTTGCGGACAAGCGAGTGCGGTTTCATACTATCCTTGCGCCCGTTCGGCCCCTTCGGCGATGGCCTGCCGCAGCTTACGGTCAAGGTTTTCTTGCCGGTTTTTGGCGTGCAGTTTCAGGCCGAACATGTCTTTGACATAAAAGGCATCGACCACCTGCGCCCCATAAGTCGCAATCACGGCCGAGGCAATGTAGATGTGATTGGCGGCCAAAGTGCGCGTCAGGTCATACAGCAGGCCGGGGCGGTCGCGGGTATCCACCTCGATGATCGTGTAGATTTCCGATCCTTCGTTGTCGAAGGTGATATGGGTTGGAAAGCGAAACTCGCGGTCTCGTTTCTTGACCTTGTCACGATCGGCCAAAGCGGTGCGCGGGCGCACCTCGCCTTTCAGGGTCTTGTCGATCATCGCCTGCAAGCGTTGCAGCTTTGACGCTTCGTAGGGATGCCCTTCGATATCCTGCACCCAGAACACCGCCGTGGCATAGCCGTCTTTTGACGTATAGGTCCGCGCATCCACCACATTCGCCCCCACCAAGGCCAAGGCCCCCGCAAGGCGCGAGAATATGCCCGGATGATCCACCAGCGCAAAGCAAGCGCGCGTGGCATCGCGGGTGGGTTCGGGATGCAGATCGATGCGGATTTCGTCGTTGGGCAGGTCTAGCAGCAAACGTGCAAAGGCTTCTTGCGTGTCCGTGCTAAGGCCGTGCCAATAGGGGTCGTAATGGCGGGCCGTTTCACGGGCAACCTGTGCTTCGGTCCAGTCGGCCAAGCGGGCGCGCAGGGCGGCACGGCTGTCTTCTACCGCCCGCTCGCGGCTGATGGTTTCAAGGCCACCTTCCAAGGCTTCAGCGGTCACATTGTAAAGCTGGCGCAGCAACATCGCTTTCCAGTTGTTCCACGTGCCCGGCCCTACGCCGCGAATGTCGCAAACAGTCAGCACCGTCAGCAAATCCAGCCGCTTGCGGGTTTCCACGGCCTTGGCAAAGTCGCGCACCGTGCGCGGGTCGCCCACGTCGCGCTTTTGCGCCATGTCAGACATCAAAAGATGATAGCGCACCAGCCATTCGACTGTTTCAGTCTCTTCTGCCGACAGCCCCAGTCGCGGACATATCCGCCGCGCCAGTTGCGCGCCGATGATAGAATGATCTTCGGGCCGGCCCTTACCAATGTCATGCAGCAGCAGGGCCACATAGATGATCCGACGATTGACCCCGTCTTTCAGAATGCCGCTGACCACGGGCAATTCTTCCACCAACTCGCCCCGTTCGATCTGCGCAAGGCACGAGACGCATTGGATGATATGCTCGTCCACCGTGTAGTGGTGGTAGACGTTGAACTGCATCATGGCGACGATGTTTTCAAACTCAGGGATAAAGGCCGAAAGCACCCCCAGTTCGTTCATCCGCCGCAGGGGGCGTTCGGGGTTGCCATGATCCAGCAGAAGGCTAAGGAAAATCTTCGCCGCTGCCGGATCGTCACGCATATGATCGTCGATTAAATGCAGGTTTGACGCCAAAAGCCGCATCATGTTGGGGTGCAGCAAATAGCCGGTGCGCAGCGCCTCTTCAAAGACGCGCAGGATATTCAGCGGGTCTGACAGGAACTTTTTCGGGTCCGCCGCATCCAAACGGCCTTGCAGCACTTTGAAGCCAGCGGCCACTTTACGGCTTTTCAAAAAGCCGATGATGCGGGCTTCGGGCTTGGCGTGGCGGGCTTCTAGCTCGGTCAAAAAGATGCGGGTCAACTCGCCAACACGGGTGGCGTGTCGGAAATAATCCTGCATGAAATGTTCCACTGCGCGTCTGCCGCCAACGTCGCGGTAGTTCATCCGCGCTGCCACCTCGACCTGTAGGTCAAAGGTCAACTGGTCGGTGGTGCGCTTTGTGATGTAGTGCATATGGCTGCGCGCGGCCCAAAGAAAGTTTTCGGCGCGCTGGAAGATGGCGAATTCTTCGCCCGTCAAAAGCCCCGCCCCCACCAAGCCCTCGGCCGAGGGCACGCGGTGCAGGTATTTGCCGATCCAATACAGCGTTTGCAAATCGCGCAACCCGCCCTTGGCCTCTTTCACATTGGGTTCCAGCACATAGCGCTGCCCGCCTTGGCGCTTGTGGCGTTCGGCGCGTTCGGCCAGTTTGGCGTCAATAAACTCGCGCCCTGTGGTGCGAAACAGGTCAGACCAAAGCTTGTCGTCCAACTCTGCTGCAAGGGCTGCATCGCCCGTGACATAGCGGTGTTCCAAAAGGGCGGTGCGGATGGTGATATCCTCGCGCCCAAGACGCAGGCAGTCTTTGATGGTGCGGCTTGAATGGCCGACTTTAAGCTTCAGGTCCCAAAGGATATAAAGCAAAGTTTCAATCACGCTTTCGGCCCGTGGAGTGATTTTCCACGGGTAAAGAAACAGCAGGTCTACATCCGATTGCGGCGCCATTTCTGACCTACCAAAGCCGCCTACCGCCAAAACGCACAGACGTTCGGAGTCGGTTCTGACTTGCAAAGGATGCAGCGCCTCTGCCGCCTCATAGGCCAGCAGCAGCACGCCATCGGTCAGGCGCGCTTGGGAATGGATCAGCGGCAAGGCGTTGCGCGGGTCAAGGGCAAAGGCACGCTCTAGGGTGGCGTTGGCTGCCCCCTTCGCCTCGGCCAAGATGCGGGCCACTTGGGTGCGGGCTGTGCGCGTGTCGGGCTTGTCCGCACAGGCTGCAGCGATCATTGGGCGCAGGGCGGCCACATTGAGAACGGCGTCTTGGGGCAGCAACAAGGGCGCATCCCGCAGCGGCTGTTTGACAGATGCGCCTGTGTCTTCGGCCCCCACCGTTAGAATCCAGCCCGACCCGAGGCAGGCCCGCCGCCAAAGCTGCGCGGGGCGGGGTCGATGACGGTGACCTGTTGGTTGACAATTTGCGCCACGGCCAAGCCGCGCTCGTTCGTGCCGTTGGGCAGGAATCGGAAGATGCCGTTCACGCCCACAAAGCCTGCGCCCTGCGTCAGGCCACTGGGGCCCAGCGCGCCGAGCCCACTTTGGTTGACCAAGGCCCCGATGGCGGCCATGCCGTCGTAGGCAAGGCCCGCCGTGGCATGGGGTGCGGCCCCATAGGCCGTTTGATAACGGCCCAGAAACTGCTGCGCCAAGCCGGGGTCTGGCAGGGCAAACCAACCGCCCTGCACGCCGGGTTGGGTCAAGTTGGCCAAGGGAATATCCCAGCGCGTCAGGCCAATATACTGCGTGGTCAGGGGATCAACCCCGTTTTCCATCAGCAACTGGGTAAGCAGGGGCAAAGCGCCGCCCGTATCAGCTGTCAGGAAAACCGCCTGCGCGGTGGAGGATTTGGCCGAAGTGGCGATATCGCTCACCGCTTGAACAATGCCGTTCTGGCTGAATTGATAGCTGCCCATCGCCGCCACCGACCCGCCGGTGGAGACGACGGCCGATTGGATGGCCGCTTTGCCCACCTCTCCCGCGGCGGTCTGGTCAGACACAACCATGATCCGCGTCAGCCCCTTGGTCACAGCGTAAGAGGCCAAGCGATTGGCCGTGCTGTCAAAGGTTTGGCCCAGAATAAAGACATTGCCCCCCGCGATGGCGGGATTGTTGGAAAAGCTCATCACAGCCACGCCGCGCCCTGCGACGGCAGCGCCAGCCTTGTTCGCCTCAGCCCCGTAGAAGGGGCCAAGGATGATCGTTGCCCCGTCATCCACGGCCTTACTGGCCATGGCGGCAGCAATATCGGGGTTGGCTGCGGTGGCATAGACGCGCAGGTCAATATGCACCGCGCCCAGATCAGCCATGGCCATCCGTGCGGCATTTTCCAAGCCGGTTGCGATCAGATCATCGCTGGCCTCGCCCGAACCTGACGGGACCAGCAGCGCCACAGCGACCGGCGTGCCGTTGTAAGCGCCCGTGGCCTGCCCCGAGGGCGCGCCGCTTTCGCAGGCACTCAGCAAGACCAAACTGGCCAGACCTGCGGCCAAAGCGCCAAGGCGCAGGGCAAAACGGGCAAAAAAGGCTGGCATCGAACACTCCTGACCTGCGGCGGGCGTGGGATATGGCGGCTAATGCCACCCAAATCCCCTCGCCCCTTGACGCAGGGCAGAGTAAGCGGAACCACAGATGATGTAAACTTGGGCGAAGGCGAAGGACGCAGATCATGAGCAGTTGGACGCAAGGCCTCAATGCCATTCAACCGGGCCTGCACTTTGTGGCAACGCCCATCGGCGCTGCCCGCGATATCACGCTGCGCGCGCTGGATATTCTGGCGGGCGCAGATGTTCTGGCCGCAGAAGACACCCGCACCTTGCGCCACCTGATGGAGATGCACGGCGTGGCGCTGAACGGGCGGATGGTGCTGGCCTATCACGACCACAACGGCGACCAAATGCGTCCCCGCCTGATCGAGGCGCTAAAAGCCGGAAAATCAGTGGCCTACGCGTCAGAAGCGGGCACGCCGCTGGTGGCAGACCCAGGGTTTCAATTGGCGCGGGCGGCGATAGATGAAGGGCTGACCGTGCTGGCCGCCCCTGGCCCCTCGGCGCTGTTATGCGCGCTGAGTGTCTCAGGATTGCCCACCGACCGCTTCTTTTTCGCAGGCTTTCTGCCACCCAAATCTGCCGCCCGAAAGACTTCGCTGCGCGATTTGGCGCAAGTGCCCGGATCGATCATATTTTATGAATCTCCTAGAAGAATTGATGCCTGCCTTCGTGATATGATTGAGACACTTGGGCCAAATCGGCAGGCTGCTATCTGCCGTGAACTGACCAAGCGATTCGAAGAAATCCTGCGCGGCACTTTGGCCGACCTGTCCGAAAGTTTGGCTGGGCGGGATTTAAAAGGGGAAATCGTGGTGGTGGTGGATCGGGCAGACCCCGTTCCAGCCTCTGCCCAAACTGTGGAAGATGCCTTGCGCGAAGCTTTGAAAACCCTGTCGAGCAAAGATGCCGCAGCCCAAGTGGCGCAAGCCTTTGGCCTCACGCGCCGCGATCTTTATCAACTGGCCCTGAGCTTGGGGCAGCGGCCATGACCCGCGCTGAACGCGGCAAAACCGCTTATAACGCTGGCCTTGCTGCTGAAGACCAAGTGTCGCGGTTGTACGATCGGACAGGCAGACCCGTCATCGCGCGGCGTTGGCGCGGCAGCATCGGCGAAATCGACTTGATTGCCCGCGAAGGGGCCACGGTTGTTTTCATCGAGGTCAAGAAAAGCACCACCCATGCCTTGGCCGCTGAACACCTGACATGGGCGCAGGCGCAGCGCATCATGGCGACTGCCACCGAATTTGTCGGTGGTGAACCTGCGGGCCAGTTGACTGACATGCGCTTTGATGTGGCCTTGGTCGACGGGCAGGGCCGGATCGAGATTATTGAAAACGCACTGGCTGCGTGATCAATTGCATCTGGCCGCGGGCTGGGTCATTTAGGGGGCCAGATCAAGGAGACGATTATGGCCCTGAAAGTTGCTTTGCAGATGGATCCTATCGGGTCTGTGAACATCAATGGTGACAGCACGTACCGCATCGGCCTTGAAGCCCAAGCGCGCGGGCACAGCCTGTTTTACTACGCCCCCGACCGTCTGGCCTTTGTCGAAGGGCGCGTGATTGCGCGGGGTTTCCCTATCGAGCTGCGCCGCGAGCAAGGCAACCATGTCACCTTCGGCCCCGAGACAGAAGTGGATCTGGCCGATATGGACGTGGTTTGGCTGCGCCAAGACCCGCCCTTTGACATGGGCTATATCACCACCACGCATTTGCTGGATATGATCCACCCCAAGACCTTGGTCGTCAACGACCCCTTCTGGGTGCGCAACTGCCCTGAAAAGCTGTTGGTGCTGCAATTCCCCGATCTCACCCCGCCCACCGCCGTCTCGCGCGATTTGGCCACGATCCGCGCCTTTAAGGCCAAGCACGGAGACATTATCCTCAAGCCTCTGTACGGAAACGGCGGGGCGGGCGTGTTTCGGCTGGATCCGAACGATCGCAACCTGTCTAGCCTGTTCGAGCTTTTCACATCGATGAGCCGCGAGCCTTTGATTGTGCAGAAATTCCTGCCCGATGTCGCCAAGGGCGACAAGCGGATCATCTTGGTGGACGGTGAGCCCGTGGGCGCGATCAACCGCGTGCCCCAACCCGGCGAGACGCGGTCTAACATGCACGTCGGCGGGCGGCCGGAAAAGATCGGCCTCACCCCCCGCGATCTGGAAATCTGCGCCGCCATTGGGCCTACCTTGCGCGAAAAGGGTCAGGTTTTTGTCGGCATCGATGTGATCGGCGATTGGCTGACCGAGATCAACGTGACCTCTCCTACAGGCATCCAAGAGCTTGAGCGGTTTGACGGCACCAACACCGCCGCCCGCATCTGGGAAGTGATCGAGGCCAAAATCGCCGCCCGCCGCTAACCCTTGGCCGCACTGCCCAGCCTGTAGCTGACCGCTTCGGCCACATGCGGGCGCTTCACCTCCCCATCACCGCCCAGATCGGCGATGGTGCGCGCCACGCGCAAAATCCGGTGATAGCCCCGTGCCGTCAGGCCAAAGCGTTCCGCCACCCGCGCCAGCAACTCGCGGCTTTCGGCATCGGGGCTGGCGATCTCCTCCAAAAGCGCGCCTTCGCTGTCGGCGTTCACCCGCACCTTTGGATGGTTCTTGAACCGCACCGCCTGCACCGCCCGCGCCCGCTCTACCCGCGCCGCGACGATGGAGGAGGCCTCGCCCGTGGCAGGCAGGTCAAGGTCGGTATAGGCTACGGGTGGCACATCGACGCGCAGATCGAAGCGGTCCATAAGGGGGCCTGAAATCCGCCCCAAATACTCTTCACCACACAGCGGCACCCGTGCGCAGGCCCGTGCAGGGTCGGTCATATAGCCACATTTGCACGGGTTCGCGGCGGCGATCAGCAAAAAGCGGCAGGGATAGCGCACATGGGCATTGGCCCGCGCCACCACGATATCGCCCGTTTCAATCGGCTGGCGCAGGGTTTCCAACACGGGTCTTGGGAACTCGGGGAACTCGTCTAAGAACAGCACCCCGTTATGGGCCAAGCTTACCTCCCCCGGCTTGGCCCCCTTCCCCCCGCCCACAATCGCCGCCATCGAGGCTGTGTGATGCGGCTCGCGAAACGGCCGAGCGCGGTTGATCCCGCCCTCGCTGAGCAACCCCGCCAGCGAGTGGATCATCGAGGTTTCCAACGCTTCCCCCGCCGAAAGCTGCGGCAAGATCCCCGCCATCCGCGCCGCCAGCATCGACTTGCCCGATCCCGGAGAGCCGATCATCAGCAGATGGTGCCGCCCTGCTGCGGCAATTTCCAAGGCCCGCTTGGCGCGTTCCTGCCCCTTTACATCGCGCAAATCACGCCCCGCAGGTTCAGCCAGCACTTCGCCCGCTTGTGCAGCGGGCAAGGGCTGCCGCCCTGTGAAATGCGCCACCACCTCGCCCAATGATCCTGCAGCCCAAACGGTGGTGGCCCCAACCCAAGCGGCCTCTGCCCCGCACGCCTTGGGGCAGAGCAGCGCCTTGCCTTCCGCCGCTGCCGCGACTGCCGCTGGCAAAGCGCCCAAGACGGGCATCAACCGCCCGTCCAATGACAATTCGCCAAGGCTCACCACCCCTTCGACCGCGTCCTTGGGCAATATCTCAATCGCGGCCAGAACCGCCAAGGCGATGGGCAGATCGAAATGCGATCCCTCTTTGGGCAGGTCGGCGGGTGAAAGGTTCACCATGATCCGCTTAGAGGGTAAGGCGATGGCCATCGCATTCAGTGCCGCCTTTACCCGCTCGCGCGCTTCGGACACGGCCTTGTCGGGCAATCCCACCACGCCGAAATAGGGCATTCCGGGCGCTACGGCACACTGCACCTCGACCAAGCGGGCATCAACCCCTTCAAAGGCCACCGTATAGGCAAGTGCCACCATTCCCCATCCCCGCTTCCCCAGACCCTGTGGTAGCGCCAGATTGGTTAACGAAGGGTAAACTGCGCCTTCATCGAGGTGCAAATACTTCAAGGACGTGCGGGTGTGTGAAACCCTCGCGGCTTCGGTGGGGCTGTAGAACGCAGCCTTAGACCCGCGTCAGCGCCATAAATTCAGGCCAAGCCTCGGGGTCGGCTGCGGTTTTGTCGCGGCAAAAGGCGTTGCAAAAGCCAAAGCGGTGGCCCTTCAGGTCTAGCACATGGGTCACGGGGCGGCCCGAATAGGGACAAGCGGCGTTTTCGGCCTGAGTGCCAGACACGGCATAAGCCGCCAAAGGCGTCGGTCCCGGCCAAGGGCGTTGAGGCCAAGGGCGGCGGTAATAGTCTTGATCCGCCCCGTCCACCTGCGCCATCGCCCGCCAGCGGCGGAACGAAGGGTGGCCCAGATGGGCTTGCACATAGGCCATCGCTTGAGGCGAAACGGGCAGATTATAGCCCGCAATCCGCGCAGCCACGGGCGCATAAAAGGCATCTGCTGCGGAATAGTCCCCTGCCAGCCAAACCCCGCCCGTCTGCGCTTTGGCCCAAGCCCAAACGGTTTCCAGCCGCGCCAAATCGGCCAGAACCTCGGCAGGCGGCGCGCAATCGCTATAGCTGACCCGCAGGTTCATCGGGCAATGGCTGCGCAGCGCGCCAAAGCCTGCGTGCATCTCGGCCGCGACCACCCGCGCCGCCGCGCGCGCCTTGGGGTCTTGCGGCCATATCCCCGCTTCTGGGTGGCGCGAGGCCAGTTCTTCCGCAATCGCGATGGTTTCAGGCACCACAACCCCATCGGGCGTACGCATCGTGGGGGCGGTTTTGGCGGGGGCATAATCGCGCAGCATATTGGGCAGCTCGTCGCTATAAAGCCGCGCCAGATGGGTTTTTACGGGAATGCCAAAGGCATCAAACAACAGCCAGCCGCGCAGCGACCAACTGGAATAGGCGCGATCCCCAATCACCAGATCATAGGTCATTTTGATGTCTCCAATCTCTTCCACCCGACGGGGGGTTTGCCGCTAAAAGGTCGCTTCAAATCCATCGGGAAGGTGCCCCTTCAAAACCATAGGCAACCCCGCCATCACGCCCATCACCAAGCCCGCTGCCCCCGCAATCTGCTGGTTTAACCGCCCCTGATGATCGCGAAAGGCCCGCGCCAGCGCATTGTCCGGCACGATCCCCCAGCCCACTTCGTTCGACACCACCACAACGGGGGCTTTGCACGCCGCCAGCGCCGCCAAAAGCCCTGCGCATTCTTGCGCGACATCCGCTTCGGCCAGCATCACATTCGTCAGCCACAGGGTCGCACAATCGAGCAAGACCACATGGTCCGCAGGCAGGTTTGCCAGCACTGCCGCCACATCGCGGGGCGCTTCGTGGGTGATCCAGTCACCGCCGCGATCCTGCTGATGCGCTGTAATCCGCGCCCGCATTTCATCATCCCAAGCCTGCGCCGTGGCGATGTAATGGCGTGTCCGTCCGCTCGACGTGAGCAAACGCTCGGCCAACCGCGATTTGCCTGATCGCGCTCCGCCCAGAACGAGGCTGAGGCTTGGTAATTTTTGTGCGCTTTGTGATCCAATCATAAAGCGGCCTCGTAACATGATTAAAGGTTTCCGGCAAATGCGAAGCCGCCTGTGACGGCGGATCAATTTGGGACAGATGATATGGCGCAAGAACAGTTTGCTGACTTTCGGCTGACCTCCAAAGCCCGCGCTGCTGCCCTTTTGGGGGCGGAGCAAGAGGCCAACTTGGCCCGTGCTTGGCGCGACAATCGCGATAAGGCGGCTTTGGATACCCTGATCACGGCCTATATGCGATTGGCCCTGTCGATGGCTGCTAAGTTTCGCCGCTACGGTGCTGCCATGCCTGACCTTACGCAAGAAGCCGCCATGGGCCTGATGAAAGCTGCTGAAAAGTTTGATCCAGATCGCGGGGTGCGCTTTTCGACCTATGCGATGTTCTGGATCAAGGCGCAGTTACAAGACTATGTGATGCGCAACTGGTCGATGGTGCGGACTGGTTCCACAACTTCGCAAAAGTCGCTGTTCTTCAATATGCGCCGTGTAGAAGCCCGTTTGATGCGCGAAGCCGCCGCCGAAGGCCGTGTGCTGGAAGGCCAAGATCTGCGTCAGGCTGTGGCGGTTGAATTGGGCGTGCCACTGGGCGATGTGGCGATGATGGACGGCAGGCTTTCAGGCTCTGACGCCTCGCTGAATGCCACGCAAGCGTCTGATGAGGACGGGCGTGAGTGGATTGACGTGCTAGAGGATGACAGCACCCAAGCCGCCGACCGCTTTGCCACCACCCATGACCGCGCCGTGCTGCGGGATCATTTGACCTTTGCGCTGAAATCCCTGTCACCACGCGAACGGATGATTGTGCGCGAACGCCAGTTGGTCGAAGCGCCGCGCACGCTGGAATCCTTGGGGCAAGAGCTGAAATTGTCCAAAGAGCGGATCCGTCAGCTAGAGGCCGCAGCTTTTGCCAAACTGCGCCGCGCTTTGGAAGCGCAGGGTGCCTCGCCGCGCGAGTTTTTGCGCTAAGCCGTGGCCCTGCGCGCCAAGGGTTGAGTTCGCCCTGCGCCGCCCGTAACCTTGCGCTATCCAAGGGGGCCTCATGCTATCTGGCAAACGCGTTCTTCTGATCATCGGCGGCGGAATTGCGGCCTATAAATCCCTATCCCTGATCCGCCTTCTGCGCGGGCAGGGCTGCGCCGTCACACCCGTCTTGACCCAAGCCGGCGCGCAGTTTGTCACCCCTCTGTCAGTTTCCGCTCTCGCTGGTCAAAAGGTGCATTCTGCCCTGTTTGATCTGACCGACGAATCCGAGATGGGCCATATCGAACTGTCGCGCAGCGCCGATCTGATTGTGGTGGCCCCTGCGACCGCCGATCTGATGGCCAAGATGGCCACCGGACGGGCCGAAGACTTGGCATCGACCCTGCTTTTGGCGACCGACACCCCCGTTCTTTTGGCCCCCGCCATGAACGTGCGGATGTGGGAGCACCCCGCCACCCAACGTAATCTGGCAGTGCTGCGCGGCGATGGCATCCGCTTTGTTGGGCCGGACGAGGGCGAAATGGCTTGCGGCGAATACGGCGCCGGCCGCATGGCCGAGCCAGAGGCGATCTTGGCCGCCATTCGTGCGATGCTGGTTCAAGGCCCGCTGGCAGGGCAGCATATCATCGTCACCTCTGGCCCCACGCAGGAGCCGATTGACCCCGTGCGTTATATCTCTAACCGCTCCTCTGGCGCGCAGGGGGCGGCGATTGCGGCGGCGCTGCGCGATTTGGGCGCTTCGGTGACGTTTGTCACAGGGCCTGCCGCCGTGCCCGCGCCAGACGGCGTGCGCGTGGTGGCGGTGGAAACCGCGCAAGAAATGCTTGCAGCGGTTGAAGCCGCTTTGCCCGCAAGTGCCGCTGTTTTTGCGGCGGCTGTGGCGGATTGGCGGGTGCTGAATGCCGCGTCCTCTAAGGTCAAGAAAGACGGCACGGGCCAAGCGCCTGCGCTGCAGTTCGTTGAAAACCCCGACATTCTGGCCACGATCTGTCGTGGCGACGCGCGACCAAAATTGGTCGTGGGCTTTGCCGCTGAAACCGATGATGTGTTGGGCCATGCCCGCGCCAAGCGGCTGCGCAAGGGCTGCGACTGGATTGTGGCCAACGATGTCTCTCCCCATACCGGCATCATGGGCGGGGTGGAAAACAGTGTCACGGTGATCAGTGCTGAGGGTGAGGAAACTTGGCCCCGCATGGCCAAAGACGCCGTTGCCGCCAAACTTGCGGCCCGTATTGCGCAGGCTTTGCATGACTGAAGCGCCGCTGATCCAGATCGTTTGGGAGGATTGGGCCGACCAATCCCTACCCCTTCCCGCCTATGAAACGGCGGGTGCTGCGGGGGCTGACCTGCGCGTCAACTTGCGGCCAGAAGACCGCGCCGATGGCCTTGTGTTGGCCCCCATGGCGCGGGCGATTTTGCCCACTGGCCTGCGCATCGAAATTCCTGCGGGCTACGAGGTGCAAATCCGCCCCCGCTCTGGCCTTGCTGCCAAGTTTGGCCTGACCATCCCGAATGCCCCCGGCACGATCGACAGCGATTATCGCGGGCCTTTGGGGGTGATTATGGCCAACCTTGGCGCAGACCCCTACACCATCCGGCACGGCGACCGGATCGCACAAATGGTGGTGGCCCCCGTGGTGCAAGCCCGCTTTGCCTTGGTGAATGCGCTGGGCGAGACGGCGCGCGGCACGGGTGGCTTTGGCTCGACAGGGCGCGGATGATCGGGGTTTTACTCTTGCTGGCGGGGCTATGGGCCTTGGGGGCTGCCTTTGGCACACCGCGCCCGTCGCGCCTGATTGCTATGGCGGCAGTTTGGGCTTTGGCGGGCGTGGGTTTGGCCGCACTGCCTGCAGGCCAAACTCTGCGACGCATTCTGGGCGATGATTTGCGGGTTTGGGCGGCAGTGACGATTCTAGCCGTTTTGGGCCTTGGCTATGCTTGGCTGCTGACCCGTCTAAAGGCGCGGGCTATGACCGATCAGCCCAAGACAGCCCCCAGCGCCTTTACGCCTGCCGAACTTGACCGCTACGCCCGCCACATCCTGCTGCGCGAAATCGGCGGGCCGGGGCAAAAGGCGCTGAAGAACGCGCGGGTTTTGGTGATTGGGGCGGGGGGGCTTGGCTCTCCGGCTCTGTTGTATCTGGCGGCGGCGGGGGTGGGGTGCATCGGGATTATGGACGCCGATGTGGTCGATGCCAGCAATTTGCAGCGCCAGATTATTCATAAAGACAAGGGCATTGGCCTTGCCAAAGTGCAATCGGCGCGCGAGGCGATTTTGGCGCTGAACCCCTATGTCACCGTGCGCCCCTATCAGCGCCGGTTTGATGCCGACACGGCTTCCGTTCTGCAAGACTATGATCTGGTGCTGGATGGGTCGGATAACTTTGACACGCGCTATCTGGTCAACAAGATGGCCGCACAGGCGGGCATTCCCGTGATTTCCGCTGCGATCACCCAGTGGGAGGGGCAGATTTCGCTGTATGACCCCGCCCACGGAACGCCCTGCTACGAATGCATCTTCCCCGACCGCCCTGCGCCCGGCCTAGTGCCCACCTGTGCCGAAGCGGGGGTGGCCGCCCCCTTGCCCGGCGTGATCGGCGCAATGATGGCGATGGAGGCCGTGAAGCACATCACCCAAGCGGGCCTAACCCTGCGCGGGCGCTTGTTGATCCATGATGCGCTTTATGCCGAAACGCGGGTGATCGAGATCACCCGACGTTCAGATTGCCCTGTGTGCGGCATGGCGCATTAAGCCCTTAGCCGAACTTGTAACTGGACGCCGTCACCCCGCCAAAGACATTGGCGTCGTGATAAACCAACTTGGCCGTGTCATCCTCTGCCGCGCCCAAGGCGGCAAACAGGGGCACAAGGTGGTCTTCTTGCGCGTGGCAGGTGCGGGCATAGGGCGCGCTTTCCCAATCAAGCAGCGCTTGGGTGCGCGCCTTGCCTGTTTTGGCCATCGTATCGGCCAACCAAGCGTCAAACGCGGCAGAGGGCGCCTTGGCCCCCGGCCCGAACAGGCGCAGGTTGTGATAGCTTAGGCCCGACCCCACGATCAACACGCCCTCATCGCGCAAGGGTGCCAAGGCACGGCCTAGCGCGAAATGGGCGGCGGGGTTGTAGCCGTGCTGCAGCGAGACTTGGTAAATTGGCACCTCGGCCTTGGGATACATGACATAGGCGGGGGCAAAGGTGCCGTGGTCAAAGCCGCGTTTGGCATCCAAAGCGACCGGCAGGCCCGCCGCTTTGATAAGCTCCGCCGTGCGCTGGGCAATCTGCGGCGCGCCGGGGGCGGGGTAGATTATCTTATAGGTTTCAGGCGGAAAGCCACCGTAATCATAGACCATGCCGGGGGTGGGGGCGGTCATCACGGTGAAACTGTCCTCCTCCCAATGGCCAGACACCATGCAGATGGCCTTGGGCACTTCGCCAATCTCAGCGGGCATCCGTGCGAGCGAAACTTCAAGGCTGGCCAGCATCTGGCGCATATTGGGCAGCCAAGGCCAAGGCCCGCCGCCGTGCGAGATAAAATAGGTGGGAAGTCGGGCCATGGGGCCTCCTTTCAAACTGTTCAATAAATGGCCCTGCGCATGGGCGCGCGCAAGGTGCTGGGGCGCAACCTATCTGTGCAATGATGGAGGGTATCGTGGTTCGAAAGGCGGTCATCTTGACATCTTCTGCCCTTGCGCTTACTAAAGTGTACACTTTGGGGTAGCACGAAAGGGCAATCGATGATGATTCAAGTAGCAATTGTTGGGCCGGATAGTCAGCTTGTGGAGATGGTCGCAGAACTCCATGGTGAAGGAGACCTTGCTTTATTGGTGAAAAATGCGACTTTGGAGTATCGCAAAATGTACCCAGATGCGGTACCATTTGATTACACAATCAAAGTGTCTCGTGCCAGCTAGGACTAGCAGATGCAGGCGTTCATCTGGCTTGTTGGATCGTGACGTCCTGCATCGACGAATGTTCTTAGGCTGAATAGTCAGCCATACGCTCCATTAAGGAGCGGTTGCTATGTGCTATTACATTCAACTGGCATGCCTTTGATCGCATGCCAGTTGTTTTTTTGATTGACCGACCTGCATCCCCTTGCGCCAGACTTTGCGGTGCAACCTGTCTGTGCAGCAGCGCTCAGGGGTTGCCCCCGCCCCTGCGATGCGGCCATAGTCGGCCATCGCTTCGTGACAGGGAGATCACAGAATGAAATTAGCACCCCTTTTGGCTGGCCTTGCGCTTGCCTCTTTCGCCACCGTGGCTTTGGCTGACGGCTTGCCCGATATGGCGGGTAAGGAAATTACCATCGTCACCGAAAACGCCTATCCGCCGCTGCAGTTCTTGGACAAAGACGGCGCTGCCATCGGCTGGGAATATGACGCCATCGCTGAAATTGCCAAGCGTTTGAACATGACCGTGAAATACGAGACCATTTCATGGGATGCGATGATCCCTGCCGTGTCGGAAGGCCAGTTTGACATGGGCATGACAGGCATCACGATGACAGATGAACGCAAAGCCATGGTCGACTTTTCGGATGCCTATATGCGCTCGCAAAGCGTGATGATGGCGCGTTCGGATGACAGCCGCTTTACCGATGCCAAATCCTTTGGCGCTGACGAGGCGCTGCGGATCGGCGCGCAGGCGGGCACCACGCCGTTCTATACAGCGGTGTATGAGGTGCTAGACGGCAACGAATCCAACCCGCGCATCAAGCTGTTTGAAACCTTTGGCACCAGTGTTGAAGCGCTGAAGGCGGGCGATGTCGACACGGTTTTGACCGATATGACGGCAGGGCAGGGCTATGTCGCTGCATCCGAAGGCAAGCTGAAGCTGGTGGGAGAGCCTTTGGGCACCGAAGATTTCGGCTTTATCTTCCCCAAAGGGTCGGAATTGGCAGCCCCCATGAATGCCGCGATTGCGGCGCTTAAGGCGGACGGCACTTTGGACGCCCTGAACAAGAAGTGGTTTCTTGACTACAAGATGAACTGATTTGCGCGAGACGAAAGACGCAGACTTTCCTTGGTGGCTGGTGATCCTTGGGGTCACCGGCCTGTGGTTGGGATATGAGGTTTGGGCCTCGTCCATCTACAGCCAAGTGATGGGAACTTTGGTCAAAGGCATTCAGGTGACGGTGGCGGTCACGCTGGTGGCCTATGTATCGGCCTGCGCCTTGGGCTTGGGTTTGGCGGTGGCGGGGCTGTCGCGCTATGTGCTGCTGCGGCAAGCGGCGCGGGTTTGGATCGAGGTGATCCGTGGCGTGCCGATTATGGTGCTGCTGCTTTATGTGGCCTTTGTGATTTCTCCCGCCCTGGTCTTTGCATGGAATTGGGTCGCAAGCTGGCTGGGTGCCAGCCCCATCACATCGCGCGATTTCCCCTTGATCGCCCGCGCTGTGCTGGCACTGACCTTGGCCTATTCGGCCTTTCTGGCCGAGATTTTTCGCGCAGGTCTTCAAGCGGTCGACAAGGGCCAGATCGAAGCTGCCATGTCGCTGGGACTGACGGGTTGGCAAAGATTTCGCCACATCGTCTTTCCCCAAGCGTTTCGCACGATCTTGCCGCCCTTGGGCAATGATTTTGTGGCGATGGTGAAAGATTCCTCTCTGGTGTCGATCTTGGGGGTCGCGGACATCACCCAACTGGGCAAGGTGCAGGCGGCGGGGAACTTTCGCTATTTTGAAACCTATAACATGGTGGCGCTGCTTTACCTTGTCATGACGATCGGCCTAAGCCTTGGCTTGCGCCGGATCGAGGCGCGGTTGAAGATGCACACCAAATAGGGGGCCAGCCCCCTAACCCCCGGGATATTTGAACACGAATGAAAGATAAGCAGATGGGCAATCCGTTGTTGGGCGTTTGGAACACCGCATTTGGTTTGCCGCCCTTTGGGCAGATCAAAGACAGCGATTTCGCGCCAGCCTTCGAGGTGGCCTTGACCCAAGCGCGGGCACGGGTGGCCGAAATTGCAAGCGATCCGGCAACACCCACCTTCGCCAATGTGATCGAGGCGCTGGAGTTGAGCGAGGAGGCGTTGAGCCAAGTCAGTGGGGTGTTTTACAACCTGACTGGTGCCGATAGCACGCCCGCGCGCGAAGCGTTGCAAAGCGAGATGGCGCCGAAACTCTCGGCCTATGCCTCGGAGATCACCAACAACCGCGCTTTGTTTGGTCGGATTGAGGCGCTGTGGCAAGCGCGCGATACCTTGGGCCTTACGCCAGAGCAGGCGCGGGTGTTGGAGTTGTATCGGCGGATGTTCGTGCGCTCGGGCGCTTTGCTGAAAGGTGCGGGGGCTGCGCGGCTTACGGATGTGAAATCACGCCTTGCTGTCTTGGGCACGCAGTTCAGCCAGAACCTGCTGGCGGATGAGCGGTCATGGGTCATGCCTTTGGCCGAAGGCGATGTGGCGGGATTGCCCGATTTTGTGCTGGCGGCGGCGCGGGCGGCGGGTGAAGAAAAGGGCGCGGGCGGGCCGGTGGTGACGCTGTCACGGTCCATCATCGTGCCCTTCTTGCAATTCTCGCCCCGCCGCGATCTGCGGCAAAAGGCTTACGAGGCTTGGGTGCAGCGCGGAGCAAACGGCGGCGACACTGACAACCGCGCCATCGTGGCTGAAACCCTGCGCTTGCGGGAAGAGCGCGCCAAGCTTTTGGGCTATGCCAGTTTTGCCGATTACAAGCTGGAGCCTGAAATGGCCAAAACTCCCGCCCGAGTGCGCGACCTTTTGCTGCGCGTGTGGGAGCCTGCCAAGCGCAAAGCCTTGGGCGATAGTGCTGTGCTGGAAGCCATGCTGCACGTAGACGGCATCGCAGGCCCGCTGGAACCGTGGGATTGGCGCTATTATTCCGAAAAACGCCGCTTGGCCGAGCATGACTTGGACGAGGCGGTGCTGAAGCCATACCTTGGGCTAGAGGCGATGTTGGGCGCGATGTTTGATTGCGCCACGCGCCTGTTCGGGCTGGAATTCGCGCCCTTGGATGTGCCGCTTTACCACCCCGACTGCCGGGCTTGGGAAGTGCGGCGGGGCGGCCAGCATATCGCGGTTTTCATCGGCGACTACTACGCGCGGGGATCGAAACGCTCGGGCGCTTGGTGTTCCGACATCCGCCCGCAGCGCCGTTTGGGCGGCGATCAGCGGCCTGTCGTGGTGAATGTGTGCAACTTTGCCAAGGGTGATCCGTGCCTGCTGTCGTATGACGATGCGCGCACGCTCTTTCACGAATTCGGCCATGCTTTGCATCAGATGCTGTCGAATGTGACTTACGGCTTTATCTCTGGCACCAGCGTGGCGCGTGATTTTGTCGAACTGCCCAGTCAGTTGTACGAACACTGGCTTGAAGTGCCCGAGGTGCTGGAAAAGCACGCGCGACATTACCAAACCGGCGAAGCGATGCCCGCCGATATGCTGCACCGCCTGCTTGCGGCTGGAACCTATGATCAGGGCTTTGCCACGGTGGAGTTTGTGTCTTCGGCCATGGTTGACCTTGCCTTCCACGAAGGCACCGCCCCCGCCGACCCGATGCAAAAACAGGCCGAGGTTTTGGAAGGCCTTGGCATGCCCCGCGCCATTCGGATGCGCCATGCCACGCCCCATTTTGCCCATGCAATGTCGGGCGACGGCTACAGCTCGGGCTATTATAGCTATATGTGGTCGGAAGTGATGGATGCCGACGCCTTTGCCGCTTTTGAAGAAACCGGCGATCCATTTGACCCTGCAACCGCCGCGCGGCTTGAAAAGTTCATCCTTTCGGCAGGCGGGTCGGAAGAGGCCGAGGTGCTATACACACGTTTTCGCGGCAAGATGCCGGGGGTCGAGCCGCTGCTGAAGGGTCGTGGTTTGCTGGAAGTGGTTTAAGGCTGGTCATAAGCACGGGCTGAGCCTGTCTTTTTGTCGTTTGCGCAAAAGACCGCTGTAGCGCAAGTTCGCACGGGGCTTTGGGGGGCTGGCATGAATATTAAAGGTTTGGCCGCTTTAGTCACGGGCGGCGGGTCGGGGTTGGGGCTGGCTACGGCGCAAGCCTTGGTGCGGGCGGGGGCCAAGGTGGCGGTGCTTGACCGCGATGTCGGCGGCTTTGACGGCTTGGGGTTTGTTTGCGATGTGACGAGCGAGGCTTCGGTTTCAGCGGCGATTGCGGGGGCAGAGGCCGCGCATGGGGTGGCGCGGATTGTCGTGAACTGCGCAGGCGTGCCCGGTGGGATGCGCCTTGTGGGGCGCGACGGGCCGGTGGACATGGCCCGCTTTGCCCAAGTGATCAATGTGAACCTTTTGGGCACGGTGTCGGTGATGACCAAGGCCGCAGCCCGCATGATGGCGGCGGATGTTTTGGGCGCGGATGGGGCGCGGGGGATTGTGATCAACACGGCGTCCATCACGGCCTATGAGGGGCAAGTGGGGCAGGGGGCCTATGTCGCATCTAAAGGCGCGATTGTGGCGCTGACGTTGCAAGCCGCACGCGAATTCGCCGCCAAAGGCGTGCGCGTTATGGCCATAGCCCCTGGCCTGTTTGCGACCCCCATGGCAAGCGAGGTTCCCCCCGAAGTGGTCGAGGCGATTACCAGCGACGCCATCTTTCCGCGCCGCTTTGGCCAGCCCGACGATTTCGCAAATATGGTCCTGGCGATCATTGCCAACCCGATGCTGAACGGCGAAGTGATCCGCCTGGATGCGGGCGTGCGGTTGCGGGCACGCTAAGGGGCGATGGCCTGTTCCAAAAGCCAAGCGCGCAGAATGGCGGCATCGGGGTGGATGGGGCCTGTGTCGGGGGTGAGCAGGTGGAACGCCTCGGTCACGGGCACGGCCAAGCCAAAGGGGCGCACCAAACGGCCAGAGGCCAGTTCGTGCGCCGACATTGACGACCGCCCAAGAGCCACGCCGCCGCCATTGGCTGCCACTTCGAATGCCATCAAAGATGTGTCAAAATGCGCGCCTGATCCCGCATTCACCTTGCTGGCCCCAGCCGCCGCAAGCCACGTGCCCCAGCCTTCTTTATAGCCCAAGACGTGCAACAGGCGTACTGAAGCCAAATCGTCGGGCGTCTTCAGTCGGGCGGCGATGGCGGGCAGGCACAAAGGCTCCATCACCTCCCAACTCAATTGGTCGGTGCGAAAGCCTGTCCAGCGGCCTGTGCCGTAGCGGATATCTAGGTCGTATTGGGTATCCTCCTCGCTCCAGACGGACGAGACGATGCGCAGGGGCACTTTGGGGTGGGCATCCAAAAAGCGTGGCAGGCGCGATGCAATCCAGTTCACCGCAAAGCCTATGGGCGCGCGCAGGGTCAGCACTTGGGTGCGGCGGTTGCCGAATACCTCTTGGGTGCCCGCCGTCAGCCGATCAAAGGCGTCTTGCACCTTGGGCAGATAGGCCGCGCCCACCTTGGTCAGCACAAGGCTGCGCGGGCGGCGTTCGAACAGGGGTTCGTGCAGGTGGTGTTCCAAGAGCTTGACCTGCTTGGAAATCGCCGCCTGTGTCAGAAGCAATTCCTCTGCCGCTTGGGTGAACGACAGATGACGCGCGGCGGCTTCAAAGGCGCGCAGCCATGACAGGGGGGGCAGGTGTTGCATAGCGGGCCTTGCGGTTGTTTGGGCGATGCTACCATGCGGGCAAGCCGAAGCCCGCCTGAAATCGTCCCCATGGGTCTGTTTTCGTCATATGGACGTTGGGCATGGCCCTGCTAAGGTGGGCGAAAATACGGGGGGACGCGATGGATTATCCGCTGGTGATTGGCGAATTGTTGAAAACCGGTCTGCGGGCCAATCCGGCGCAGCGGATCACCTATGCGGGCGGGGTTGATCTGACCTATGCCCAATTCGGCGCGCGGGTGCATCGGTTGGGGTCCGCACTGGCGGGACTGGGGCTGGGCGAAGGTGCGGTTGTGGCCGTGATGGATTACGACAGCCACCGCTATCTGGAATGCTTCTTTGCCATCCCCATGTTGGGGGCCACGTTGCACACGGTCAACGTGCGCCTGTCGCCAGAGCAGGTGCTTTACACCATCACCCACGCCCAAGATGACGCGATCTTGGTGCATGAAGATTTTCTGCCCCTGCTGCTGCCCTTGCTGCCGCGCATCACACGGCCCCTGCGTCTGATCTTGCTATCCGACAAGCCCGCCGCCCTGCCAGAAGGCTTTGCTGGCACCTATGAGGCGTTGTTGTCCGCTGGCGATGCCAGCTTTGCCTTTCCCACCTTCTCAGAATCCACCCGTGCGACGCTGTTTTACACCACAGGCACCACGGGCGACCCAAAGGGGGTGACCTATTCCCACCGCCAATTGGTGCTGCACAGCCTTGGCGTCATCGCTTGCTTTGCGCCCATTCCGGGCAAGGGCGGGATCAAGGCCGATGATGTCTATATGCCGCTGACGCCCTTGTTTCATGTGCATGGCTGGGGTTTTCCGCTGATCGCCACTATGCTGGGGATGCGCCAAGTCTATCCCGGCCGTTATGAACCGCAAAAACTGCTGCACCTGATTGCCGAACATGGCGTGACCTTTTCGCATTGTGTGCCAGCGGTGTTGGGCATGGTGCTGGGGGCCACAGGGGCAGAGACTGTCAACTTGGCAGGGTGGAAGGTGATCATCGGCGGATCAGCCTTGCCCGAAGGGTTGGCCCGCGCCGCGATGGCGCGCGGCATTGATATTCACGCAGGTTACGGCATGTCAGAAACCTGCCCCGTTCTGACCATCGCCGATATGGCTGCGACCCAAGGCCGCGAAGACACCACCGCCATCCGCATTGCCACGGGCAAGCCCATCCCCTTGGTCGAGGTGCGCGTGGTGGACGGTGACATGACCGATGTGGCCCATGACGGGGTCGCGACGGGAGAGGTCGTCACCCGCGCCCCGTGGCTGACCGAAGGCTATCTTCACAACCCTGCGGGCACGGCTGATCTGTGGCGCGGCGGTTGGCTGCATACGGGCGATGTGGGCAATATGACGCCCGACGGCACCTTGCGCATCACCGACAGGCTGAAAGATGTGATCAAGTCGGGTGGGGAGTGGATCTCCTCGCTTGAGTTGGAAAGCCTGATCTCGGCGGTTGCGGGTGTGAGTGAGGTGGCCGTGGTGGGTGTGCCCGATGACCGCTGGGGCGAACGGCCTGTGGTGGTGGTGGTGGCGCAGCAGGATGTGACCGAAGGTGTCAAGGCGGCGGTGCAAGCGGCCATTGCGGCAGGCCGCCTTTCGAAATGGGCAGCGCCGGAACGGGTGCTGCGGGTTGAGGCGATTCCCAAAACCTCGGTCGGAAAAATCGACAAGAAAGCCATCCGCGCCGGCCTGATGCATTCCTAAGGGCGGGGCTTAGGCTGGCAATTGGTTGTTTGCCTTCAGACGGTGGCGCGCCGTTTAGTCGTGGCGACTAACGCCCCTTTGCGAAAGACATACTCATGTTCGGCATAACCCCCTCGGCCCGCCTGCGCCCCTCGCCCTATTACGAGGCGACCTTGGCGGAGGGAGTTTGCGCCTTTACCACCTATAACCACATGCTGATGCCCACATCTTACGGCAAACCGCTGGAGGAATACTGGCGCCTGATCAACGGTGTCAGCCAGTGGGATGTGGCGGTCGAGCGGCAGGTGCAGTTGCGCGGGCCGGATGCGGGGCGCTTGGCGCAGATTTTAGCGCCGCGCGATCTGTCGAAATGTAAGGTGGGACAGGGCAAATATGTGCCCTTGGTCAACCACCAAGGCGTACTGATCAACGATCCGATTTGTTTGAAATTGGCGGATGATCTGTATTGGCTTTCCATCGCCGACAGCAACATCTGGTTCTGGGCCAGCGCCATCGCCGCTGAACGTGGCCTGCGGGTCGAGGTTTCGGAACCCGATGTTTCGCCCATGGCCATTCAGGGCCCCAAGGCCGAGGATGTCGTGGCGCATTTGTGCGGCGATTGGGTGCGGGGGCTGAAATACTTCTGGTTCCGCGAGTTTGATTTGGGCGGCATCCCCTTGGTTGTGGCGCGGTCGGGCTGGTCCAAACAGGGCGGGTTCGAACTGTATCTGCGCGATGGGTCGCAAGGCACCAAGCTTTGGAACCTTGTGAAAGAGGCAGGCCAGCCTTGGGGCATCGGCCCCGGCAACCCGAACTGGAGCGAGCGTGTCGAAAGTGGGCTGATCTCATTCGGCGGCGATACCGATGGGCAGACCAACCCCTATGAAGTGCGGATGGGCAAATATGTTGACCTGCACGTGCCCGATGACACTGTGGGCATCCAAGCCCTGCGCCGGATTTCGGCTGAGGGGCCAAAGCGCCATTCCTTGGGCATCATTCTGGATGCGGGCGATCCGGTATCGCCGGGGTTTTCGTGGAACCCGATCTACAAAGACGGGGTCAAAGTGGGCGATCTGACCAACTGCATCTTTTCCATTCGGGTGCAAAAGAACCTAGGCTTTGCCCTGATTTCGCGCGAATGTGTGGTCGGCGACAGGGTTCAGGCTTTGGTCGGCGGCGTGATGCAATCGGGCGTTCTGACGGAATTGCCGTTTGTGTAAGGGAAGGCGGAAGATGACTTTGGCGCATCGCCATGATTGAGGCCAAGGTCTTCGCCAGCTTCAACGAAGGATTTCGCGCATCTTACGAAGATGAACTGCGTGGCGAGGGCTTTTTTGCTGCGCTGGCCGCCTTGGACCCAATCCCTCGCCGTGCAGAAGCCTGGCGCACGATGCTGGCGATTGAGCAAGTCACAACCCAAGCCTTGCTGTCTGCGGCCCAAGCGTTGGGCGTTGCAAACCGCGATCCGCAAGCCCTGCGCGCCGAGGGTGCGGCAGAGGCGGACGACTGGCGCGTTTTGGGCTGGTACGGCGCGTTGCTGGTGATGCGTGACGAGTTTCCTGTTTACTTGACCGAATTTGGTGGCCTTTTGGCCCAATCTCCGCCCGCCTATGCGCCGTTGGTCGACCTTTTGATCCGCCACGAGGTTGCCTTTATCGATTTTGCCGCCGCCGAACTGGCTGGGCAGGCTGACAGCATGGCCGTGCTGGACACCTACCTTTCCCAAGCGCGTGCCGCATGATGCGCTTGGGGTTCCTGAACCGACAAGGCGTGCTATGGCTGGGCTTTTTCGCGCTAATCCTGCTTGCATGGGGAGGCATCTTTGCCCAAGTGGCGCAGGCCCCGATAGGGCTGTGGGGCGTGCTTTGCACCACGGCGGCTGCGGCTGGGTTCTTTGACCTTTGGGCCATGTGGGCGCTGATGGCGGCGGCGATGATGCTGCCCACCTTTGTGCCCGCCTTGCGCACCTTTGTGAACATGGGTGCTGCGGGGGCAACGCGCCCGATCGATGCTGTGGCCTTGGTGGTAGGCTATGCTTTGGTCTGGGTTCTGGGTGCTGCTTTGGGCGCTGCGGCGCAAATGGCGCTGTCGCGGGTGGGGATGCTTGCGCAAGATGGCTCTAGCCTGTCAGTTTGGCTAACCACGGCGCTGCTTGTAGCGGCGGGGCTTTATCAACTGTCGATCCTCAAAGCCGCTTGTCTGGCCAAATGCCGCATGCCGCTGACCTACTTTATGGGGCGCTGGGCCCCCGGCTTACCGCGCGCCCTTAACATGGGCGCAGAACTGGGGCTGATCTGCTTTGGCTGCTGCTGGGCGCTGATGGCCTTGGCCTTTGTGGGTGGGACGATGAGTTTGGTGTGGATGGGCCTTGCAACCCTGTTCATGGTGCTGGAAAAACTGCCCGAGATTGGCCGCCCCCTGACGCGGCCTGCGGGATTTGCCTTGATCGGGGCGGGGGCAGTTTTGGCCCTCCGCACCTTTTTGACTTGAAAGGACAAAAGATGTCGACCACTTTCCCAAGCTGGGTCATCAAAGGAGAGTTGATCCTAAACTGCAACTGCACCGTCTTTTGCCCCTGTGTGATCAGTCTGGGCAAACACCCGCCGACCGAAGGCTATTGTCAGGCATGGGTCGGCATTCGCATCGATTCTGGCCATTACGACGGACACAACTTGGGCGGGCTGAACGTGGGCCTGCTGATGGACATTCCGGGCAACATGGGCCGTGGGAACTGGAAAGCGGCGGCCTATATTGACGAGCGGGCTTCCGAAGCGGCCTATGACGGCTTGATCAAAATCTTTTCAGGCAAAGCGCGCGGATCGACGGGGTTGTTCGCGGTGATGGTGTCGGAGTTTTTGGGGGCAGAACGCTCTCCGGTCGATTACGTGACCGAAGGCAAAACCCGCCGCTTGTCAGTGGGCAAAAAGATACAGGGCGAGGTGACGCCGATCACTGGGGCGGATTCGGACCGCGAGGTTGTGGTTTCTAACACAGGCTACTGGATGGGCCCCGACATCACGATTGCGCAAGCGGGTAAAGGACGGGTGCGCGCCTATGGGCGGGTGTGGGATTTTGACGGCCGCAGTGCCGAGATTTGCCAGATTGATTGGCACGGCCCGAACTGATCGAGCCGATTACAGGAAAAGGAAAGACGATGTTTCAAGCGCTCGTGCTAGAGAAGAACGCCGAAGGTCAGGCTGTCGCTGCGATCCGTGAACTGGACGACAGCGCCCTGCCTGCAGGGGATGTCACGGTGGCGGTGGACTATTCGACCGTGAACTACAAAGACGGTCTATGCCTGTCGCCGACCGGCAGCGGGCTGGTGCGGGCCTATCCGCACGTGGCGGGGATCGACTTTGCAGGTACCGTCGAAACTTCGGACGATGCGCGCTACAAAGCGGGCGATAAGGTGGTTCTGACCGGCTGGCGCGTGGGCGAGGTGCATTGGGGCGGTTATGCCACCAAGGCGCGGGTCAAGGCCGATTGGCTGGTGCCTTTGCCCAAGGGGCTGACCACTCGCCAAGCGATGGCGGTGGGAACGGCGGGCTTAACCTCGATGCTGGCGGTGCTGGCGCTGGAAGATCACGGGTTGACCCCTGCGGGGGGTGAGGTGCTTGTGACGGGCGCTGCGGGGGGCGTTGGGTCGGTTGCTGTCGCCCTGTTGGCCAAACTGAGCTATCAGGTGGCGGCAGTGACAGGGCGGCCTGAAACTGAAGCCTACCTGCGCGATTTGGGGGCTTCCCGCATTATCTCCCGCGCCGATCTGGCTGAAACCGTCAAACGCCCGCTAGAGGCCGAACTTTGGGCGGGGTGCATTGATGCCGTGGGGGGGCCGATGCTGGCCCGTGTGTTGGGGCAGATGAAATATGGCGCTTCGGTCGCGGCAGTGGGGCTTGCGGGCGGTTCAGGGTTGCCGGCGTCGGTCATTCCGTTCTTGCTGCGTGGTGTCAACCTTTTGGGCATCGATTCCGTGATGCGGCCCTTCGCTGATCGTCAAAGGGCTTGGGCGCGGATTGCGGCTGACCTGCCGCTGAACAAGCTGGAGGCGATGATCTTGCCTGCCACGCTTGCTGATCTGCCCGCGCTGGGCGAAGCTATTTTGAAAGGTGACGTGAAGGGTCGCGTGGTGGTTGACCTGCGGGCCTGATCGCCGTGCCCCACGATTTTTCTGCGAAAAATCTTGCGGCCTCGATTTTTCGGCGAAAAATCGGTGCCAAATTCTTCGCAGAAGAATTGTGGGCTCAATCCTTCCAGTCGCCTTCGAAGTCTTTCGGGATCATCAGGTTATGCGCGCCAAACTTGGTAATGTCGCGCTCTCCACACAGGGCCATCGTGGTGTCGATTTCCTTGCGGATCACCTCTAGCGCGGCACTGACGCCCGCTTGCCCCATAGCACCAAGCCCATAGATATAGCTGCGCCCGATCATGGTGGCCTTGGCCCCCATGGCCAGCGCCTTCAGCACATCTTGGCCAGACCGGATGCCACCATCCATCCAAACCTCGACCTGATCGCCCACGGCGCGGGCGATGCTGGGCAAGCGGCGAATCGACGACAGCGCCCCGTCCAACTGCCGCCCGCCATGGTTTGATACAATCATCGCATCGGCGCCAAAATCGGCGGCGCGGCGGGCATCTTCTTCATCTAACACGCCCTTTAAGATCAACTTGCCGCCCCACATATCGCGGATGCGGGCGATCTTGCCCCAGTCAAGTTGCGGATCAAACTGCTCTGCCGTCCACGACCCTAACGAGGACAAATCTTTGACACCCTTGGCATGGCCCACAATATTGCCAAAACTATGCCGCTTGGTGCGCGCCATGCCCGCTGCCCAGCGCCACTTGGTGGCGATGTCGATGATATTGGCAATCGTGGGCTTGGGCGGGGCGGAGAGGCCGTTTTTCAAATCTTTGTGCCTTTGGCCCATGATCTGCAAATCCAAGGTCAGGACCAAGGCCGAACAGTTCGCCTTGCGCGCGCGGTCAAGGGCGCTCGCGACAAAATCCCAATCCTTCATCACATAAAGCTGAAACCAAAAGGGCGCTGTGGTGTGAGCTGCGACATCTTCGATGGAACAGATCGACATGGTTGACAGCGTAAAGGGCACACCAAAGGCTTGGGCCGCGCGGGCCGCCTTTATCTCGCCATCCGCCGATTGCATTCCGGTAAACCCAACGGGTGCCAAGGCCACGGGCATGGTCACGGGTTGGCCCAGCATGGTGCCCGCAATCGTGCGGTTTGACATATCGACTGCCACCTTTTGCCGTAGGCGCAGTTTGCCAAAGTCGCTGACATTGTCGCGGAAGGTTTGTTCGGTGTACGATCCGCTTTCGCAATAATCAAAGAACATTCGTGGCACGCGGCGCTTGTGCAGGCGGCGCAGGTCTTCGATGGATGTGATCACGGGCATTTTGGCCTCTGAACTCGATGCAATGGGGCAGACTAGCGCGGACGGGGGTGTTCTGCTAGGGCGCGTGGTTTCGCAATTTGCCTGTTTCTTGGGCGATTTGATTATTCCCATGGCATTCTTGCCAAGCCCCACTTGCTAGAACACCGCCGCTGTGGCCTAGGGCTGGCAGGGCTGACCGCCTGGGCCCCAAAAAGGAAAGTACCTTTTCGGCGGACCGCCCCTGATGTTTGACCAACCGCAATCGCACCCGATCCAGCGCAGCAAAGGCCATGCCTTTGCGGCTTTTGGGATGTGCCAAGGGCGGGTGTGGTTGGCCGATCTGGCGCAGGCGGGGTCCGCCAAGCTGATGCTGCCGCGTGTGGATGGCGATGTGCCCGAGGCGGTGTTCTTGAACACCTCGGGCGGCTTGACGGGCGGTGACGCGATCAGTTTTGCGCTGCAGGTCGGTGATGGCGTGCGGCTGACCGCCTCGACCCAAACGGCGGAACGGGCTTATGCCAGCAACCAAGGTGCTGCCCAGATGCAGGTCCGGGCCATAGTGGGCGTGGGCGCGCGTTTGGATTGGTTGCCGCAGGAAACCATCCTGTACCAAGCCTCTAACCTGCACCGCCGCACCGAAATTGATCTGGCAGAAACCGCAACGTGCCTGACTTGCGAAAGCCTTGTGCTGGGTCGTGCCGCTATGGGTGAAACCCTGACCTCGGCCCGTTTGTCCGACCACCGCATGATCCGCCGCGCGGGCCGCCCTGTGTGGGCCGAGACCTTTCTGCTCGACGATGCCGTCCTAGCCCGCCGCGACAGCGCAGCCTTGCTGGCAGGCGCGCAGGCTTTGGGCCTTGTGGCGCTGGTGGCCCAAGGGGCGGAAGACGCCACAGCGCCGCTTTTGGCGCTCCCCTCTGTCGCGGGCGCAAGGCTCTCGGCCTCGGGTTGGGACGGCCGCTGTCTGGTCCGCGTGCTGGCCCCCGATGGCCTGACGCTGCGCAAGCAAATGGCCCAAATCATCAAGACCCTGTCCGCGCGGCCCCTGCCCCGCGTTTGGCTAAGTGGAGGAACCTTATGAACCTGACCCCGCGCGAACGCGAAAAACTCCTGATCTCGCTCGCCGCCATGGTGGCGCGTGGCCGCTTGGCCCGAGGTGTGAAGCTAAACCACCCCGAAGCGATTGCCCTTATCACCGACTTTGTGGTGGAAGGCGCGCGCGATGGGCGCATGGTGGCCGATCTGATGCAGGCGGGCGCCCATGTGATCACGGCTGACCAATGCATGGCAGGCGTGCCAGAGATGATCCATTCCGTCCAAGTCGAAGCCACCTTTCCCGATGGCACCAAGCTTGTCACCGTCCACCACCCCATCCGCTAAGAGGCCCAAGATGAAACGCCTAACCGCCCTTCTGCTCGCCCTGCCCACCGTCGTCCTGCCTAGCCTCGCCTATGCCCATGCGGGCGATCATTCCGGCCTTGGACTGATGCATCTTATCCGCGAGCCCGACCATCTGGTGCTGATTGCGGCCTGTGTGGCTGTGGTGGCGCTGGTGGTTTATAAACTGCGGTCGCGCCCATGATCCCTGGTGAGGTTTTCCCCGCCCAAGGCGACATCATCCTGAACGCCGACCGCCAAGCCATCACCCTGCTGGTCGCCAATACCGGCGACCGTCCTGTGCAAGTGGGCAGTCATTACCACTTTGCCGAAACCAACCCAGGCCTGTCGTTTGATCGCGCCGCAGCCCATGGCACGCGGCTGGATATTCCCGCCGGAACCGCCGTGCGCTTTGAACCTGGCCAGACCCGTGAGGTCAACTTGGTGCCCTACGGTGGCTTGCGCAAAGTTTATGGCTTTAACGCCAAAGTGATGGGAGATCTGTAATGGCCACCCGTATTTCCCGCCCCGATTACGCCGCCATGTATGGCCCCACCACCGGCGACCGCGTGCGCCTTGGCGATACCGACATCATCATTGAAGTCGAACACGACCTGACCACCTACGGCGAAGAGGTGAAGTTTGGCGGCGGTAAAGTCATCCGCGACGGCATGGGGCAAAGCCAGATCCCACGCTCTGGCGGGGCGGTGGATACTGTTATCACCAACGCGCTGATCTTGGACCATTCGGGCATCTACAAGGCCGATGTTGGCCTGCGCGATGGGCTGATCTATGCCATCGGCAAGGCGGGCAACCCCGACACGCAATCGGGTGTGACGATCATCATCGGCCCCTCGACCGAGGTGATCGCGGGTGAGGGTAAGATCCTGACGGCAGGCGGCTTTGACTGCCATATCCACTTCATCGCACCGGGCCAGATCGAAGATGCGCTGCATTCGGGCATCACCACGATGCTGGGCGGCGGCACGGGGCCTGCGCATGGCACTTTGGCCACCACCTGCACGCCGGGGCCTTGGCACATGGGGCGAATGTTGCAAGCACTTGACGCGTTTCCCATCAACTTCGGCCTGTCGGGCAAGGGCAACGCCTCGCGCCCCGAAGGGCTGGTTGAGATGGTCAAGGGCGGGGCCTGCGCACTGAAACTGCACGAAGACTGGGGCACAACCCCTGCGGCCATCGACTGCTGCCTGACGGTGGCGGATGAGATGGATGTGCAGGTGATGATCCACTCCGACACGCTCAACGAATCCGGTTTTGTCGAAAACACCATGGCGGCCATCAAGGGCCGCACCATCCACGCCTTTCACACCGAAGGGGCAGGGGGCGGCCATGCGCCTGACATCATCAAGGTGGTGACCTCGCAAAACGTCATCCCGTCGTCGACCAACCCGACCATGCCCTACACCGTCAACACGCTGGAAGAGCATCTGGATATGCTGATGGTCTGCCACCATCTGGACCAGTCCATCGTCGAAGACGTGGCCTTTGCCGAAAGCCGCATCCGCCGCGAAACCATCGCGGCCGAGGATATTTTGCACGATATGGGGGCTTTCTCGATCCTGTCGTCAGACAGCCAAGCGATGGGGCGGGTGGGTGAGGTGATCACCCGCACATGGCAAACCGCTCATAAGATGAAGCAACAACGCGGGCGTCTTCCGGAAGAGACTGGACAGAACGACAATGTCCGCGCCAAGCGCTATGTCGCCAAATACACCATCAACCCCGCCACCGCCCAAGGGATGAGCCGACATATCGGATCGATCGCCGTGGGTAAAAGGGCCGATCTGGTGCTGTGGGTTCCAGCCTTTTTTGGGGCCAAGCCCGAAATGGTGCTGGTGGGGGGCATGATCGCCTGTGCGCAGATGGGCGACACCAATGCCTCGATCCCCACGCCACAGCCTACCTACACCCGCCCGATGTTCGGGGCCTATGGTGGCGCACTTACTCGCAACGCGGTGCTGTTTGTCAGCCAAGCCGCCCAAGCGGATGGGTTGCGCGGCCAATTGGGCTTGGGCAAGCAAACCCTCGCGGTGGAAAACACCCGCACCATCGCCAAGCGCGACATGATCCACAACCACGCCACGCCGTTGATTGAGGTGAACGCCGAAACCTACGAAGTCCGTGCGGATGGCGAGCTTTTAACGTGTGAACCAGCTGCAGAATTGCCCTTGGCGCAGCGCTACTTCCTGTACTAAGCGCCAGTCCGTCGCCCTCAAGACCCCGCCGAAAGACAAAGCCCGATGCCCGACTTGCCGCCTGCCAATGCTGTTCTCTCCAAGGCCCCCGCATCCGCCTATGGCGCGGTGGTGCTTGGCTACGATGAACGCCTCTTGCGGCGCAAACGCTTGGTGACGGCAGAAGGCGAAGGCTTCCTCGTCGACCTGCCCGCCGTCACCAACCTTGATGACCACTGGGGCTTTGTGCTGCAAGACGGCCGCGCCATAGAAGTTGTGGCGGCACAGGAAGCATTGGTGCAGATCACCGGCCAAGACCTGCCCCGTCTGGCTTGGCACATCGGCAACCGCCACACGCCCTGCCAGATCGAACCCACCCGCCTGCTGATCCGGCGCGATCATGTGCTAGAGGCCATGCTGGCCCAGTTGGGGGCCAAGGTTGCCTATGTGACCGAAGCCTTCAAACCCGAAGGTGGTGCTTACGGCACGGGCCGCACCATGGGCCACAGCCACGGGCCGGAAACCCAGCCCCATGCCCATGCGGAAACCTTCGGTTGGCATGACCACGGCGATGGGCACATGCACTTTCACCCCGCCAAGCCCAAATGACGGAACTTCTAAGCCTGATCCAGTGGCTCTCGCCCGCATTTCCGACCGGCGGCTATGCCTATTCACATGGGCTGGAACAGGCCGTGGTGGACGGCACCCTTACCGATGCGCCAAGCCTGCGCCATTGGCTCGAAGACATTCTCACCCACGGCTCTGGCCGCCAAGACGCTATCCTGCTCGCTTGCGCCCTGCGCCCCGATGCCGACCACGACGCGCTCACCGATCTTGCCACAGCCCTCGCCGCCAGCGCCGAGCGTGCGCATGAAACCCTGGCCCAAGGGACAGCGCTGGCCCAAACTGTGGCTGCCCTGACAGGCCACACCCTAAACCCCCGCCCGCTTCCCGTGGCTTTGGGCCAAGCCGCAAGCCCCCTTAACCTGCCCGCAGCGCAGGTGATAGCCCTTTACCTGCACGCCTTCGCCTCGAACCTGATCCAATGCATGGTCCGCTTTGTCCCCCTAGGCCAGACCGAGGGGCAAGCGACGCTCACGGCCCTGCACCCGCTGATCCAAAGCCTCGCCCAAACGCTGTCTACCGCCACCACCGACGACCTCGCCGCGTCCACCTTCGGGGCCGAGATGGCTGCGATGCGCCACGAAACCCTGCAACCAAGGATCTTCAAAACATGAGCGTCAATGGACCCTTGCGCGTTGGCATCGGCGGCCCAGTGGGCGCTGGCAAGACCACGCTGACCGAACAGCTGTGCCGCGCTTTGGCACAGCGCTGCTCGATGGCGGTGATCACGAACGACATCTACACCCGCGAAGACGCCGATTACCTGACCCGCGCGCAGGTGCTGCCCGCCGCGCGCATTCGCGGCGTGGAAACTGGCGGCTGCCCGCACACCGCGATCCGCGAGGATGCCAGTATCAACCTCGCCGCCGTGGCCGATCTGAACCGTAACTTCCCCGACCTTGACCTGATCCTGATCGAAAGTGGGGGTGATAACCTCGCCGCCACATTTTCGCCCGAACTGGCCGATATCAGCATCTATGTGATCGACACTGCCGCAGGCCAAGACATCCCGCGCAAAAAGGGCCCCGGCGTCACCCGTTCCGACCTGCTGGTCGTGAATAAAACTGACCTAGCGCCTTATGTCGGCGTCGACCTAACCCTGCTGGAAGAAGATACCAAACGCGCCCGCGGCCCGCGCCCCTATGTTCTGGCCCGCCTGCGCCAAGGCCAAGGTGTTGCAGCGATTGTGGCCTTTATAGAAAAAGAAGGCGGCCTAGCCCTTATAGACCAAACCGCCTAACCCTTTCATACGCGCCCAAATATCCCCGCCGGAGGCATCACCCCCGCCACCTGTCCCGTTCAGGGCCAACTGGCGCGGTGCAGCGTGTTAGGCTTCGTCAGGCAAAACCCGCACCGCGCCCTTGTCGGCCGAGGAGGCAAACAGCGCATAGGCTTTGAGCGCGGTTGACACTTTGCGTGAGCGTGGCTTGGCGGGCTTCCACCCTGCCGCATCCTGTGCGGCACGGCGGGTCGCCAGCACGGCATCGCTGACGCGCAGGCTGATCGACCGCTTTGGAATGTCGATATCAACCATGTCGCCTTCGTGCACCAACCCGATCACGCCGCCGCCCGCCGCTTCGGGGCTGACATGGCCGATCGACAGGCCCGACGTGCCGCCCGAAAAGCGCCCATCAGTCACAAGCGCGCAGGCTTTGCCCAGCCCCATGCTTTTTAGATAGCTCGTCGGATACAGCATCTCTTGCATCCCCGGTCCGCCCTTGGGCCCTTCATAGCGGATCACCAGCACGTCACCGGGTTTGATTTCTTTGGCCAAAATCGCATTCACCGCCGCGTTTTGGCTTTCAAACACCCGTGCTGGGCCGGAAAAGACCAGAATGCTGTCATCGACACCGGCGGTTTTTACAATACAGCCATCGATGGCCAGATTGCCTGTCAGCACGGCCAAGCCGCCATCCTTGGAAAACGGCGTGGTGGCCGACCGGATCACACCCTCGGCACGGTCAAGGTCTAGCGAGGGGTAGCGGCCTGTGGCCAAGAAGGCCTCGGTCGTGCGCACACCGCCGGGGGCGGCGCGGAAGAACTCGCGCACCGATTCCTGATTGGTTCGGCTGATGTCCCATTGATCAATAGCAGCCCCGATAGAGCGGGAATGGATCGTGGGCACTTCGCGGTTCAGCAAGCCTGCCGAATCCAACTGGCCCAAGATCGCCATAATGCCGCCTGCGCGGTGGACATCTTCCATATGCACATCTTGCTTGGCGGGGGCCACTTTGCACAGCACGGGCACTTTGCGCGACAGATCGTCGATATCTTTGAGGGTGAAATCCACCTCGCCCTCATGCGCTATGGCCAGAATGTGCAGCACGGTGTTGGTCGACCCACCCATCGCCACATCCAGCGCCATGGCGTTTTCGAACGCCTGTTTGGTCGCAATATTGCGCGGCAAGACGTTCATGTCGTCTTGTTCGTAATGGCGCTTGGTGATGTCGACAATCAGATGCCCCGCCTCGACAAACAGGCGTTTGCGGTCGGCGTGGGTGGCAAGGGTTGATCCGTTGCCGGGCAGCGAGAGGCCCAAAGCCTCGGTCAAACAGTTCATCGAATTGGCTGTGAACATGCCAGAGCAGGATCCGCAGGTGGGGCAAGATGCCTTCTCAATCGCCTCAACCTCTTCATCGGTGTAAGACCCATCAGCAGCCGAGACCATGGCATCCACCAGATCAAGCGCCACTTCTTTGCCCTTGATCACTACCTTGCCCGCTTCCATCGGCCCGCCCGACACAAAGACGCACGGAATGTTCAACCGCATCGCCGCCATCAACATGCCGGGGGTGATTTTGTCGCAGTTCGAAATGCACACCATCGCATCGGCGCAGTGCGCGTTGACCATGTATTCCACGCTGTCGGCGATCAACTCGCGCGAGGGCAGCGAATACAGCATCCCGTCATGGCCCATTGCAATGCCGTCATCTACGGCGATCGTGTTGAACTCTTTGGCCACACCGCCTGCCGCCTCAACCTCGCGTGCGACCAACTGGCCAAGGTCTTTCAAATGCACATGGCCGGGCACAAACTGGGTAAAGCTGTTGACGATGGCGATGATCGGCTTGCCGAAGTCGCCGTCTTTCATGCCCGTTGCGCGCCACAATCCACGGGCACCGGCCATATTGCGGCCATGGGTCGTTGTGCGAGAGCGGTACACGGGCATTTCATTCTCCTGTCATAAGGTCGCCCGTTTCGGGCGCGCGCGCGGTCCTGACATGGCGCTTGGGGCGCAATCAATCAAGAGTGGTTTTTTATGACAGGCTTTTGGCCGCGATAAAACCGCTGTTTGACCTATCGAGGAAACGCGGTAACGTGGCCGAAATGCCCTTTAGCACGGTGCAAGGCCCAGTGACGACCCAACCCAAACGCGATCACGAGGCGACTGTGGCCGCGGCCTTGTCACGCGGCGCGGCGGCAAAGTCGTTGGTTGCCGCCTCGTGGAGCAGGTCTGCCGTGGTGCATGGTTTGGAACCCTCGCGCCGCGTTAATCCCGTGCGCATGACGCAGGCAGAGTTTAACCTGCTGCTTGAACGCTTAGGGCCCTTAGTTGTCACCGCCGCCCCCACGTTGGATCGCCTTTTCCAATCCATCGGCGCTTTGGGCGGCTGTGTCATCTTGGCCAGCAACGAAGGCATAGCCGTCGACCGGCGGGGCAGGCCCGCCCATGACCGCGAATTTCAGGAAAACGGGCTTTGGACCGGCACGAACTGGTCTGAATCAGCGGCGGGCACAAATGGCATTGGCACGGCGCTGGCCTTGGGCCATGCCGTCACCATCCATCGCGACCAACATTTCTTGTCGGCCAATATCGGGCTCTCCTGCTCCTCCGCCCCCGTGTTTGACGCCGAGGGCCAGTTGGCTGCTGTGCTGGATGTGTCGACCGCTGGCGGCGAGACGGGAGAGGCGATGGCCGGCCTGATCGCCCACGCCGTGGGAGAGGCGGCGCGGCGGATTGAAAGCGATCTGTTCCATGCAGCCTTTCCCAAGGCGCGGCTGATGATGCCGCCGGGGGTAGACCGCGTTCAGGGTGCTATTCTGGCGGTGGACAAAGATGAATTGGTGATCGGGGCCACCCGTGCGGCACGGCTGCACTTTGGGCTCAAAGGTGATTTGGGGCGCAAACCGGTGCCCGCCGCCGACTTGTTGGGCTTGGAGTCTCCCGCCACGCTAGAGGCGGGCGAGCGTGCGGTGATGGCGCGGGCCTTGGCGCGGGCGGGGGGCAATGCTTCGGCTGCGGCGCGGGCTTTGGGGATTTCGCGCGCCACGTTTCACCGCAAGTTGGGCCGTCAAGACTAAGGCGGGCAGAAAAGCTCTTGCAAAGCTTCGCCTTTGGCGAAACCCTTGGTGGGTGGGGCAAGGTGCGGTTGGGAACATCTGAACTGCCCCTGCCTTTCCATGTTACAGGATCCTTGATGACCCGCCGTTCCACCCTTACCGCCCTGATCCTATCCGCAGCCCTGGCCATGCCTGTCGCCAGCCATGCTGTCGATATCACCGTCTTTGCCGCATCTAGCTTGAAAACCGCGCTGGATGTGATTGCGGCGGATTGGGAAAACCAGACGGGGAACCATGTGGTGATTTCTTATGATTCCTCGGCCAAGCTGGCCAAGCAGATCGAACAGGGCGCGCCTGCGGATGTGTTCATCTCAGCCTCAAAACAATGGATGGATGCGCTGGCGGATGCCAACTTGATCAAGCCTGAGAGCCGCAAGACCATTTTGGGCAACACGCTGATCTTAGTTGCCGCTGACCCCGCCGCCGCGCCCGTGACCATCGCGCAGGGCTTTGATCTGGCGGGGCTTTTGGGCGATAGAAAGCTGGCGATGGGCTTGGTGGAGTCTGTTCCTGCTGGGCAATATGGGAAAGAGGCTTTGACGAACTTTGGCATCTGGGATGCGGTTGCGCCCAAGGTGGTTCAAACCGAAAACGTGCGCGCAGCCCTGAAACTGGTCGACAACGCAGAGGCGGCTTACGGGATCGTCTATGCCTCTGATGCGGTGGGCGATACGCAAGTCGCTGTGGTGGGAAGTTTCCCCGCAGACAGCCACAAGCCGATCGTTTACCCTGCCGCCATAACGGCCAGCAGCACCCAGCCCGAGGCGCAGGTGTTTCTGGATGCCTTGTCCTTAGATGCGGCTTCGGCCATCTTTGCAGCTCAGGGCTTTATCGTCCTGAAATAGGAATGTGATGCCCGACTGGTTATCCCCTGACGAGTGGCGCGCCGTGGCCTTATCGCTGCGCGTATCGCTTTGGGCCACGTTCCTCAGCCTGCCGTTGGGCATTCTGGTGGCCTTTGCGCTGGCGCGGCGGCAGTTTTGGGGCAAGCAAGTGTTGAACGGGCTGGTGCATTTGCCCCTGATCTTGCCGCCAGTGGTGACGGGCTATCTGCTTTTGCTGACCTTTGGGCGAAAGGGTTTCGTTGGGCAATATCTGGACATGATGGGCGTGGTCTTGGCCTTTCAATGGACAGGCGCTGTGCTGGCCGCCGCTGTCATGGCGTTCCCGCTGATGGTGCGCGCCATTCGCCTGTCGGTCGAGGCGGTGGATGCCAAGGTGGAACAGGCGGCGAGCACCTTGGGGGCATCGCCGATGTGGGTCTTTGCCACCATCACCCTGCCGCTGATCTTGCCCGGTATCATCGTGGGCGCCGTTTTGGCCTTTGCCAAAGCGATGGGAGAGTTTGGTGCCACCATCACCTTTGTGGCCAATATTCCGGGCCAAACCCAAACCCTGCCTTCGGCCATCTATGCCTTTTTGCAGGTGCCCGGTGGCGACCCACAGGCGTTTCGGCTGGTGCTGGTGTCGATCTTTGTCGCCATGGCGGCACTTGTTCTGTCGGAATGGGCCAGCAAAGCCGTGGCGCGCAGGATTTCGGGCGCATGACGGTGCAAGTTTCCTTGCAGCACGCCTTTGACGCCTTTGCGCTGGATGTGGCGTTTGAGCTGCCTGCGGGCGTGACGGCGCTGTTTGGCCCGTCAGGGGCGGGCAAATCAAGCGTGATCAAGGCAGTGGCAGGGCTGATGCGGCCCGATCAGGGGCTTATTCGTGCGGGCGATCAGGTTTTGCTCGACACCGACAAGGGCATCAACTTGCCCCCGCACCGCCGCCGGATTGGCTGCGTGTTTCAAGACGACCGCCTGTTTCCCCATCTGACTGTGCGACAGAACCTGTCCTATGGGCGCTGGTTCTCGCCCGGCAAGGGCGGCGTCTCGTTCGATCAGGTCGTCGCCATGCTGGGCATCGCCCCACTTCTGGCGCGCCGTCCGCAAACCTTGTCGGGGGGCGAACGACAGCGCGTTGCCATTGGGCGGGCGTTGCTATCGAACCCGCAGATTTTGGCGATGGATGAACCTTTGGCGGCACTGGATGAAGCCCGAAAGGCTGAAATCCTGCCCTATCTGGAACATCTGCGCGACCAAACGCAGATCCCCATCCTTTACGTTAGTCATTCCGTGTCAGAGATCACCCGCCTTGCCGGCAAGGTCGTGGTGCTGGGCAAGGGGCGTGTGTTGAAGGCGGGGCCGGTGGCCGAAGTGTTTTCAGACCCCAACCTGTCGCCATGGCTGGGCGGTGTGCGTGAAGCGGGCTCGGTGATTACCGCCACTGTGGCCGCCCAAGAGCATGACGGACTGACCCGCCTGCACACCTCCGCCGGTCCGCTGTGGTTACCACGGGTTGATGCCGCGATAGGTGCGGCCCTGCGGGTGCGGATTGCGGCGCAAGATGTGATGTTGGCGGTGCAGCGGCCCGAAGGGATCTCGGCCCTTAACATCCTGCCCGCCACGGTGGTGTCCTTGCGGATGGGCGATGGGCCGGGGGCTATGGTGCAACTTCGCTTAGGGGAAGATTTGCTGCTGGCGCGCATCACGCGGCGGTCAGCGATGCATCTGGGGCTGACCGTGGGTTCGCCTGTGTTTGCGGTGCTGAAAACGGTTGCCGTGGCCCCCGGTGACATCGGCGCGCCGCCGATCACGCCTTGACGCCAAAGCACTTGGCAGACTATCCCCGCGCTCGTTCTTAAAGGGGCGCCTATGTCAGACGAAACCGGCTCAGACGAAACCGAAGGCTTGGGCGATGCCCCCCCTGCGCGGCGCAACTTTTACGGGCGCATTCGCGGCAAAACCCTGCGCGCCAGCCAAAAAGACTATCTGGCCGAGGATTTGGGGCCTGTCACGCTGAACGGTGTGACCCCTGTAGAAAACCCTGCGCGGGGTTTGGTGGAACTGGAACCGTGGCGACAAGCGCGCCCTTTGTGGCTGGAAATCGGCTTTGGCGGCGGTGAGCATCTGGTGCATATGGCTGCGCGCAACCCTGATGTGGCGCTGATCGGGGCAGAGCCGTTTGTGAACGGAATCGCCATGCTGTTGGGCAAGATCCGCACCGCCGGTGTGAATAACCTGCGCATCCACCCCGGCGATGTGCGCGACTTGTTTGAGGTGTTGGGGCCTGCCGCCGTCTCGAAGGTGTTTCTGAACTACCCCGATCCTTGGCCCAAAGCCCGCCATCACCGCCGCAGGGTGGTGACGCAGGAATACCTGCTGCCCCTTGCAAGGATCACGGCTTCGGGGTCGGAATTTCGTGTGGCGACCGATATTCCCGATTACGTGCGCCAAACGCTGGAAGAGGTGCCGCAGGCGGGGTTCGACCTGATCCACCAAGGCAGCACGCCTTGGGAGGATTGGCTGTCCACCCGTTATGAACAAAAGGCGCTGCGCGAAGGCCGCCCGCCGCATTATATGACCTTTCGTCGCCTTTAACGGGGCAGGGGTCGCGGCCCTTGTCCTGTAGACCCCGCTCACCAACTGGGCTATCACCCGCCTATTCAACGCGCAGGAGCTTTCCATGTCTGCCCACGGCACCGCCCAACCGATGACCGCCCATAAGTCCGGCCCGCTCAAAGGCACCGCTGCTGTGCCGGGCGACAAGTCGATCAGCCACCGCGCTTTGATCTTTGGGGCGATGGCGATTGGCGAAACCACCATCACCGGCCTGCTGGAAGGCCAAGATGTGCTGGATACCGCCAAGGCGATGCAGGCCTTTGGGGCCACCATTACGCATCACGGCCCCGGCGCGTGGAGCGTGCAGGGCGTGGGCGTGGGTGGCTTTGCCGAACCCGCCGATGTGATTGACTGCGGCAATTCTGGCACGGGCGTGCGGTTGATCATGGGCACCATGGCGACCACGCCGATCACTGCCACCTTCACGGGCGACCCCAGCTTGCGCAAGCGGCCCATGGGGCGCGTGACCGACCCGCTGTCGTTGTTTGGCACGCAGGCCTATGGGCGCAAAGGTGGGCGTTTGCCCATGACTGTGGTGGGTGCTGCCAACCCCATCCCCGTGCGTTATGCCCTGCCCGTGGCCAGCGCGCAGGTGAAATCCGCCATCCTTCTGGCGGGGCTGAATGCCCCCGGCCAGACGGTTGTGATCGAAAAAGAACCGACCCGTGACCATTCCGAGCGGATGCTTTTGGGCTTCGGCGCGGCCCTAACGGTCGAGAAAACATCCGAAGGCAATGTCATCACCCTGACCGGCCAGCCCGAATTGCGCCCGCAATCGGTGGCCGTGCCGCGCGACCCGTCCTCGGCCGCCTTTCCCGTTTGTGCGGCGCTGATCGTCGAAGGCTCTGACATCTTTGTGCCCGGCGTCAGCCAGAACCTGACGCGCAACGGGCTGTATCTGACCTTGGTTGAAATGGGCGCGGATATTGAGTTTCAAAACCCCCGCACCGAAGGCGGCGAACCTGTGGCCGACCTGCGCGTGCGCTTTTCGGGTGATATGAAGGGCATCGAAGTGCCCGCCGAACGCGCGCCGTCGATGATCGACGAATACCCGATCTTGTCAGTGGTCGCGTCATTTGCCACGGGCACAACGGTGATGCGCGGGGTCAAGGAATTGCGCGTCAAAGAATCTGACCGGATCGACGCGATGGCGCGCGGTTTGGAGGCTTGCGGCGTGAAGGTGGAAGAAGATCAAGACACGCTGATCGTGCATGGCTTGGGCGCGGGTGGCATGCCCGGCGGGGCCACGGCCAAGACCCACATCGACCACCGCATTGCCATGAGCTTCCTGATTGCGGGCATGGCCGCGAAAAAGCCGGTGTCGATTGATGACGCCTCGCCTATTGTGACCTCTTTTCCAATCTTTGAAGGCTTGATGACCGGTCTTGGCGCTGTTTTATCCCACGATGCCGATTGACGGCCAAGGCAAGGCATGATGCCTTGCACCGCAATCGGGTGGAGGGTGCAATGAAGGTTGTTTACTGGGCACTTCCTTTGGCAACGCTGGCTGTGGCGGGTGTGCTGACCTATCTTTTGCCGCACCTTGTGGCCGAGGCGGGCGGGGCGCAGCCCTTTGACCTGCGCCCCTTGGGCTATAGCGCGATGGAGGCGCGGATCTATCTGCAAAGCCTGTCGCCAGCGGGGACGGCGCTTTATCAGGGCGCGTTTCGTTTGACCGATACGATCTTTCCGATCTTGTTCACGCTGACCCTGTGCTTGCCGCTTGGCGGACGAGGCCAGATTTGGTTCCTGCCGGCCTTGGCCTATGGCCTATGTGACTTGGCTGAAAATGTGGCCGTGGCGCGACTGTTGCAGACCGGCCCCGAGGTTGCGGCACAAGCGGTTTCGCTGGCTTCGGGTTTTAGTCAGGGTAAGACGGCGGCGTCACTTGTGGCGATTGTTTTGGCCCTGTTTGGTGCGCTGCAAGCTTGGCGCAGGCGCTGACGGTTTTTAGGCGTGACATTGGGAATGCAGGGGCTGACAGGGCAGATGGAATTCACAGTCGCCATTGACGGGCCCGCCGCTTCAGGCAAGGGCACCATCGCCCGCGCTTTGGCGGATAGGTTCGGCTTTGCCTATCTGGACACGGGGTTGCTCTACCGCGCCGTAGCCGCCAAGGGGGGTGATCCGGTGCAAGCGGCCCTTGGGCTGACGGCGGACGATCTGGCACGAGACGACCTGCGGTCCTTGGCGGCAGGACAATCCGCCAGTCGTGTGGCAGCGATCCCGCAGGTGCGTGCGGCCCTTACCGCATTTCAACGCCACTTCGCGCGCTCCGCCGGCGGTGCTGTGCTGGATGGCCGCGATATAGGCACGGTAATTTGCCCCATGGCCGAGGTGAAGCTCTATGTCACCTCCTCGGCCGAAGTGCGGGCCGAGCGGCGCTGGCGCGAACTGGGCGGTGATTTGGGGCAAGTGCTGGCCGAAGTGCGCGAACGCGATGCCCGCGATATGGGACGGGCCGATGCGCCCTTGCGCCCTGCCGACGATGCCATTGTCATCGACACAACCGATTTAACCATTGAGCAGGCGGTGGCTATGGCTGCAGCCGCGGTCACCGCCCGATTTCCTGAAAGGACCATTCCATGACACCACAGTTGACCATTCCTGATCTGGCCGGCAAAGCCGTTTTGATCACCGGCGCTTCCACCGGCATCGGGGCCGAACTTGCCCGCGCCTTTGCCGCCCAAGGTGCGCTGGTGGGGCTGCATTACAACGCAAGCCAAGACGCCGCCAAGGCGCTGGCCGAGGAGATCACCGCAGCGAAGGGCCGTGTGCATCTGATCCACGCCGATATGTCGACGGGGGCAGGGTCGCGCAGCGCAGTGGATCAAGCCGTGGCAGCTTTTGGGAAGCTGGACGGGTTGATCAACAACGCGGGCGGCATGGTACGGCGGGTGACCTATGAGAATGCCACCGAAAAAGACTATGACGAGATTATGGATTTGAATGGCCGTTCTGTTGTGGTGGCGACAGCGGCAGCCATTCCGCATCTAAAGGCTGCGGCGAAAGATGACAGCGGGTTCATCATCAACACCACCTCGATTGCGGCGCGCAACGGGGCTTCGGGCGGGGCGGGGCTTTATGGGTCGTCCAAGGCCTTTGTCCATGACATGACGCGGGGCTTGGCCAAAGAACTGATCCCCTTTGGCATCAGAGTGAACGCCGTGGCGCCGGGGGTGATCACCACGCCGTTCCACGAACGCTATTCGACTCAATCGCAACTGACCGCCGCCTTGGCCACCGTGCCGCAAGGCCGCTTGGGCGTGGCGCAAGATTGTGCGGGCGCTTACCTGTTCTTGGCGAGCCGCGCGCTGTCGGCCTATATCATCGGCCAAGTGATCGAAGTGAATGGTGGGCAGTTGATGCCTTAAGGCCAAGGGGACCAAGCGTTGCTTGGTCCCACCGTTTATCCGCTGGTGGCCTCGTCAGCCTCATAGGCTTCGATGATGCGGCCGACCAAGGGGTGGCGGACCACGTCTTTCGAGGTGAAGTAGTTAAAGCTGACACCTTTGACATTCTTCAAAATCCGTTCCGCCTCGGCCAAGCCCGAGGATGTGCCGCGCGGCAAGTCAACTTGGGTGCGGTCGCCCGTGATCACCATGCGGCTGCCTTCGCCCAAACGTGTCAGGAACATCTTCATCTGCATCGATGTGGCGTTTTGTGCCTCGTCCAGCACGACAAAGGCATTCGACAGGGTGCGCCCGCGCATGAATGCCAAGGGGGCGATTTCGATGCGCTTTTCCAAAAGCATCTTTTCCACCTGTTTGGCAGGTAGAAAATCGTTCAGCGCGTCATAAAGCGGCTGCATATAGGGGTCGATCTTTTCCTTCATGTCGCCGGGCAAAAAGCCCAAACGCTCGCCCGCTTCGACCGCAGGGCGTGACAGGATGATCTTTTCAACTGCGCCGGACAGAAACATGGTCACGCCCACGGCCACGGCCAGATAGGTCTTGCCCGTGCCAGCGGGCCCAATGCCAAAGCCCATCTCATGGCTGAACAGGTTCGCGACATAGGCCTTTTGCGCCTCGGTCCGCGCCTCGACACCCTTTTTGCGGGTGCGCAGTTCCATCGCCCCACCTTGGAACATTTCGATCTGCTCGCCTTCGGCGCGGATCATCTCGCCTGAAGGGCGGCCCATGCGGATTGACCCGTCAACATCGCCCGAGGAAATATGCTTGCCCGCTTCCAGCCGCGCATAAAGCCCGCGCAAGACGGCAGCTGCTTGTTCGCGTGCGATCTTATCGCCCAAGACGGCCAGCTTGTTGCCCCGCCGCAGCACGTGCACCCCCATCTGCTGCTCAACCTGGGCGAGGTTGCGGTCAAACTGGCCGCATAACTCGATCAACAGGCGATTGTCGGGGAATTCCAGATGCGTTTCAGCAAGGTCTTCCGGACGGGTCGGGGGGGTCAGCGCGCTGATGCCCAATGGGCTCTCCTTCTGGTGCTAGATTCAGCCGAAGTGGTCACGTCTTACGCAAACTCTGGGGCCAGCGACGGCATCTGTCCATAGGGAATGTGGCCCCGTTACATCACACTTATCGGTGGCTGTGACAGGGCGATGACAATTTAGGCAGTTTGAGAGGCTGTCAGAGGTTTTCTTGCTGCGGCATGCCCAGCACGTGGTATCCCGCATCGACGTGGATCACCTCGCCACTGGTGCAATTGCCGTAATCCGAGCAAAGCCAGACCGCCGTGCCGCCAATAGCTTCCAGTGTCGCGTTCTGGCGCATCGGGGCATTGGCTTCAGTGTGGCGAAAAGTGGCACGGGCCCCACCGATGGCGGCCCCAGCCAAAGTTTTCATCGGGCCAGGAGAGATGGCGTTAACGCGAATCTTTTGCGGGCCAAGGTCGTTGGCCAGATAGCGGGTTGCCGATTCGAGGGCGGCTTTTGCCACGCCCATCACGTTGTAATTGGGGGTGACGCGGTTTGACCCGCCATAGGTCAGGGTAATCAGGCTGCCACCATCGGGCATCAACTCGGCCGCACGGCGGCTAACATCGATAAAGGAGAAGCACGAGATCGTCAGCGAGTTTTGAAAGTTGCCGCGTGAGGTGTTGATGAACCGACCCGTCAGTTCGTTCTTGTCCGAAAAGGCCACAGCATGGACCAGAAAATCAATCGTGCCCCAGCGGGTTTTTAGCGCGTCAAAGCAGGTGTCTAGGCTTTCATCGTCAATCACATTGACGTCGACCAGAAAGTCAGAGCCGAGCGATGCCGCCAGTGGTTCGACCCGTTTGCCAAAGGCCTCTCCTTGATAGGAAAAGGCCAGTTCCGCCCCCTCGGCCGCCAAAGCCTTTGCGATGCCCCAAGCGATAGACCGTTCATTGGCCACGCCCATAATCAGGCCGCGTTTGCCGCGCATGAGGTCTGCCATATCGAAGTCTCCTTGAGTGGCGCGCGATTTTTCTGCGAAAAATCGGAGGCAGGGTTTAAGGGTGATTTTTCGCAGAAAAATCGGGGCGGGTCAGTCGAGATATTTGCTCATCACAAGGGTGGCGTTGGTGCCGCCGAAGCCGAAACTGTTCGACAACACGCTGTCCAAAGACACGTTGCCGCGCAGTTTCGTGACGATTTCAGACGGGTCAAGGGCCGGGTCCAAAGTCTCGATATTGGCCGAGGCCGCGATGAAAGACTTGTTCATCATGATCAGCGAATAAATCGCCTCATGCACGCCCGTGGCCCCCAAGGAATGGCCCGTCAGCGATTTGGTCGAGGCAACGGGCGGCGTTTGGCCGCGGCCAAAGACCCGGCGGATGGCTTCCATCTCGGTCACATCGCCCACCACGGTGGAGGTGCCATGGCTATTGATGTAATCAATCTTGCGGCCCTTGGGCAGGGTGGACAGGGCCAGCTTCATCGACCGCTCACCACCTTCGCCCGAGGGGGCCACCATGTCGTGGCCGTCAGACGTGGCGCCGTAGCCCGTGACTTCACCGTAAATCTTGGCCCCACGCGCCAAGGCGTGCGACAGTTCTTCCAGCACCACAACGCCCCCGCCGCCAGCAATCACAAAGCCGTCTCGCTTGGCGTCATAGGTGCGCGAGGCGGTGGTGGGCGCGTCGTTATACTTTGACGACATGGCCCCCATCGCATCAAACAGGCAAGACAGGGTCCAGTCCAGCTCTTCGCCGCCGCCAGCAAAGACGATGTCTTGCTTGCCCATCTGGATCAGTTCGGTGCCATTGCCGATGCAATGGGCCGAGGTGGAGCAGGCCGACGTGATCGAATAGTTCACGCCCTTGATTTTGAACGGTGTGGCCAGACAGGCCGAGTTGGTCGAGGACATGCAGCGCGTGACCATAAACGGCCCCATCTTCTTGGGCGCGCCTTTGTTGATCACGGCGTCGAAGGCCTGAAAGAAGTTCGAGGTCGACGGCCCGCCAGACCCCATGATCAGGCCAGTGCGCTCGTTTGACACATCTTCAGGCGCAAGGCCGCTGTCGGCGATGGCCTGCTGCATCGCCAGAAAGTTATAAGCCGCTCCGGGCCCCATAAAGCGAAGATCGCGCTTGTCGATATGATCTTCCAGCACAATCTGCGGCTGGCCTTTGACTTGGCTGCGAAAGCCGTGCTCGGCATAGTCGGGGGCAAAGATGATGCCCGACTTGCCCGCGCGCAGCGAGGCTTCCACCTCGTCCGCCGAATTGCCGATGGCAGAGATGATGCCGATGCCGGTGATAACGACGCGACGCATGGGATATCCTTTCCGGGATCAATGACGGCCAAGGTCAGTTGGTCGACAGGGCAACTTTCATATCGGTGACCTGATAGATCAGCTCGCCGTCCGCCTCAACCCGGCCATTGGCGACACCCATGGTCAGGCGGCGGGTGGTCAAGGCCTTGGTGAAGTCGACATGATAGCGCAGCAGTTTGCGGTCAGGGCGCACCATGCCGGTCAGCTTCACTTCGCCCACGCCAAGCGCATACCCACGCCCCAGCCAGCCGCGCCAGCCAAGGTTAAACCCGGTCAGCTGCCAAAGCCCGTCAAGGCCCAGACAGCCGGGCATGATCGGGTTGCCGGGAAAGTGGCAGGCGAAAAACCAAAGGTCGGGCGTTATATCAAATTCGGCCACGACATGACCTTTGCCGAATGCACCGCCATCTTCAGAAATCTCGGTGATCCGGTCCATCATCAACATCGGCGGGGCGGGCAGTTGGGCGTTGCCGGGGCCAAACAGTTCCCCCCGCGCGCAAGCCAAAAGCGCGTCCTTGTCGAATGTCGTCAGATAAGCGCCCATGTGGCCGTGCCCCCTTGCCTTTTGCATTGCGTGTAACATCCCGTGATGGAATGACGCAAGGGCACTAGGCTTGCGTCTGCCAAGGCGCGACAAAAGTACTCAGCAGGAGACAACATGAGCAGCGCACATGAACAGGGGTATCTGTCGGCCGAGGCCAAAGGCGGTCTTGTTCTGATCGCCGCCACGATCCTTGCACTTGTGGCGGCAAATTCGCCTTGGGCAAGCGCCTATCAGGCCGCACTCGATTTGCCGATGGCTATATCGGCGGGCACTTTGTCTTTGGACAAACCTTTGATTTTGTGGGTTAACGATGGGCTTATGGCGCTGTTCTTCCTTCTGGTTGGGTTAGAGTTGAAAGCCGAGATGTTGGAGGGCCGACTGCGCGATCCGCATGCGGTGCTTATGCCGGGGCTGGCCGCCTTGGGAGGCATGGTTGTGCCCGCGCTGATTTATCTGACCGTGACGCAAGGCACGGGTGCTACTGCGGGGTGGGCCATTCCTGCGGCCACTGACATTGCCTTTGCCCTAGGGGTGCTTGCGCTGGCGGGGCCCGGTTTGCCGGTTGGTTTGCGCAGCTTTCTGCTGACTATGGCCATTCTGGATGATCTGGGCGCCATTTTGATCATAGCGTTGTTTTACGGGCATGATCTGCATATGGGGTATCTGGTCGCGGCCTTGGCTCCTGTGGGCGCGCTGTTGGTATTGGCGCGGATGAAAGCCTTCAGTCTGGGCTTAGCAATGGTGCTTGGCGTGATCCTTTGGCTGCTGGTGCTGAAATCGGGCATCCATGCCACGGTTGCGGGTGTGGTGATGGCGTTTTGCATTCCGTTGAAGGACAAGGCCGGTGGATCGGTGCTGCACCGGTTGACCGATGCGCTGCAGCCATGGGTGGCCTATTTTATCGTGCCGCTGTTTGCCTTGGTGAACGCAGGGCTGCCTTTGGGCAATCTGGGTTTGGCGGGCAACGGCGGTCAGATCGCCCTTGGTGTGGGGCTGGGGCTGGTCTTTGGCAAGTTTGTGGGCATCATGGGGGCCAGTGGGGCGTTGGTGCTGTTGGGACTTGGCCGCTTGCCCGAAGGGATGCGCTGGCCGCATATGGCAGCCGCTAGCTTGCTTGCGGGGATCGGTTTTACGATGTCGCTGTTCATCGGTGGGCTGGCCTTTGCCGAGGGTGACGCCATGAATGCCGTGCGGTTTGGCGTTCTTGTCGCCTCGGTTGTGGCGGCGACGGCGGGGCTTTTGGTGCTGCGCAACCTCTCTGGCAAAGCGCATCGCGGGGCGTTATAGTTCGCCCACTTCAGGCAACAGGTGCGCTTTATGCAACGCCAAGACCACGCGATCATGACGACCGAGGCTGCCCGTGCCACCGATTGGCTGGCGCGCGGTGGTTTGCGCCCGACGCGGCAGCGCTTGGCATTGGCGCGGTTGCTGGTGGGTGATGGTCAAGATCGCCATGTTACCGCCGAAAGCCTGTTTGCCTTGACGGGTGGCGCGGGCGAAAAGGTCAGCTTGGCTACGGTCTACAACACCCTGCGCGCCTTTTGCGAAGCAGGTTTGGTCAACGAAGTCGTCGTTGACGGTGCGCGCAGCTATTTTGACACGCGCATCGAAAACCATCCCCATTTCTATTGGGAAGACACCCACGCTTTAACGGATGCGCCGGCAGAGGAAGTCACAATTGCGGCCCTGCCCGCAGCGCCCGCTGGCACCGAAATTGCCCGTGTCGATGTGGTGATCCGCCTGCGCCGCGCTTAATAGGTCGCCCGTCCACCGGACAGATCGAAGGTTGATCCCGTGGTAAAGGAATTCTCGGCCGAGGCCATCCACAGGATCATGCTGGCGATTTCCTCGACCGTGACAAATCGGCCGCGCGGGATTTTGGACAACATGTAGTCGATGAACTCTTGGCTCAGTTGGTCCAAAATGCGGGTCTTGGCGGTGGCAGGGGTGACGCAGTTGACCGAGATGTCATGGCCTGCCAGCTCTTTGCCCAGCGACTTGGTCATGGCAATCACCCCCGCCTTGGAGGCCGAGTAGGCCGAGGCGTTGGGATTGCCTTCTTTCCCTGCGATCGATGCGATGTTCACGATGCGCCCATAGTTGCGCGCCATCATGCCCGGAACCACGGCCTTGCAGCACAAAAAGCTGCCGTCAAGGTTGATGGCCAAGATGCGCTTCCAGATCTCGGGGTCGTAATTGGCCAAGGTGGCGTTCGGGCCAGCGATGCCCGCGCTGTTGACCAAGATATCCACCTTGCCAAAGGCCGCCTCGGTCGCGGCCATCGCTGCCGCAACGCTGGCTTGCGCGCTGACATCGACCTGCACAAAAAGCCGTGATGCTGCGGGCAGGTCGGCCACCTTGGCTTCGGGCGCTGTGATGTCCATATCCCAGATCGCAACCTTTGCCCCCGACGCAGCCATCCGCTGGGCCACGGCCGCGCCAATCCCATTCGCGCCGCCGGTGATCACGGCAACTTTGCCGGAATAGTCATAGGTGTTCATCGGCTGATCTTTCCTGCTGGTCCAAACGCTTTGGTCGCAGTCTTATGCAACGCCTGTTCCAACACAAGGGCCCAAGCGCGAAGTTGCCAAGCAGGGCTGGTTGGCGTAAGGGCTGTGCCTGTTCCAACGGTGCGCGCGAATGTCTGACCCAAAGAAGCTTTTCATCAAGACCTATGGCTGTCAGATGAACGTCTATGACAGCGAGCGGATGGCCGAAGCGATGGCCCCCGAAGGCTATATTGCAACCGAAGACGCCAGCGAGGCGGATTTGGTGCTGCTCAACACCTGCCATATCCGCGAAAAGGCGGGGGATAAGCTTTACTCCGACCTTGGCCGCCTGCGCCCGCTCAAAGACGCAAAGCCCGATATGAAGATCGGCGTGGCGGGCTGCATAGCCCAAGCCGAAGGGGCCGAGATCATGCGCCGTGTGCCGATGGTTGATCTGGTCGTGGGGCCACAAGCCTATCACCGTTTGCCCGCCCTTGTGCGCGGTGCGGATAGCCCTGTGGACACCGACTTTCCCGTGGAATCAAAGTTTGACCTGCTGCCTGCCCGCAAAGGCAAGCGCGGCCCAACCGCTTTTTTGACCGTGCAAGAAGGCTGCGACAAGTTTTGCGCCTTTTGCGTGGTGCCCTATACCCGTGGGGCCGAGGTGAGCCGCCCCGTGGACCGCGTGTTGGCCGAAGCAAAAGGCTTGGTGGAGCGTGGGGTCAAAGACCTGACGCTGCTGGGCCAGAACGTCAACGCCTACCACGGCCAAAGGGATGGCGCGGATGTGGGTTTGGCGCAGTTGCTGGCCGCTTTGGCCAAGATCGACGGGTTGGAACGCTTGCGCTACACCACCAGCCATCCCAACGACATGGCCGACGACCTTATTGAAGCGCATGGAACTCTGCCCAAACTGATGCCCTATCTGCACCTGCCCGTGCAATCAGGCTCTGACCGCATTCTAAAGGCTATGAACCGCAAGCACAGTGCGGAAAGCTACCTGCGCCTGATCGAGCGCTTCCGCGCCGCGCGGCCCGATATTTTGCTGACCTCTGACTTTATTGTGGGCTTCCCCGGCGAAACCGATGCGGATTTTGAGGCGACCTTGGCGCTGATCCGGCAGGTCGGGTTTGGCATGGCCTATTCGTTCAAATACTCGGCCCGTCCCGGCACACCTGCCGCCGAAAAGCCCGAACTGCCCGCCGAAGTGGCCGATGCGCGCCTGCAAATCTTGCAGGCTCTGATCACAAAGCAACAACGCGCCGCGCAAGATGCGATGGTGGGGCGCGAGTGCCATGTGCTCTATGAAAAAGCTGGGCGGATGCCGGGGCAGATGGTGGGCAAGTCTGACCATCTGATGGCTGTGCATGTCACTGATGCCACAGGCCAAGTGGGCGATTTGGTGCGGGTCAAGGTCACGGGGGCCTCGACCAATTCACTGGCGGCCGTGCCTATTGCTTAATGCCTTGCGCCAAGAGCGTGATACTGGATTGGACCTTTGCAAATGACCATTGAACACCTTGTCACCCATTCCGGCGGCTTTCACGCGGATGAGGTGTTTTCATCCGTCATCCTCACACGCCTTTATCCTTCAGCCAAACTTGTCCGCAGCCGTTTACCGCAGTGGATCACGGCGGGGCCGGACCGCGTGATCTATGATGTGGGTGGGGCCTATGATGCGGCGGCGGGGATATTTGACCACCACCAACGCGGCGCGCCCCTGCGCCCTGATGGCCAGCCATACAGCTCTTTCGGTTTGATTTGGCATCACTTTGGCCGAGCTTATCTGGAAGCCAGCAGTGTTCCGGCAGAGGATGTCGAGACGCTGCACGCTGCGTTTGATACCAGTTTTGTCTTGCCCATCGATCAGGTCGATAACGGGGCCGTCAGCCTGTCAGAGGCGGGGCCTTTGGCCTCGATGACCTTGCCTGGCCTGATTGAAACGCTCAAACCCGTGTTCGACAGCACCGATCCTGCGGCGGAAGAGGCGGGATTTCATCTGGCCTTGTCCATCGCCCGCAGCTTTACCGAAGCGCGGGTGGCCAATTCCGCCGCCAAGCGCCGTGCCGAGGCCGTGGTGCATCAGGCCATTTTGGCCGCCGGTTCGGATCGCATACTAGAGCTGCCCATGGGAATGCCCTTTCGCCCTGCCATCGTGAAAGCAGGGGCGGATCATCTGCTGTTTGTGGTGCATCCGCGCCAGCAAGATTGGTGCGTGACGGGTATTCGCCAAACCGAAGACGGTTATGCCCAACGCGCCGATCTGCCCGCCGCTTGGGCTGGGTTGACGGGCGTGGCGCTAGAGCAGGCCTGTGGCGTGCGAGGCGCCAGCTTTTGCCACAATGCCCGCTTCATCGCTGCCGCAGCGACGCGCGAGGCAGCCCTTGCCATGGCACGGCTTGCTGTGGGCGAGGCGCTGGCCTTGCAGGCCTAAACTCACGCCGCCAAACAGGTCGCCAGCCGTGCCAAACCTTCGGCCAAGCGCACCTCTTCTCCGCCGCCCACGCCCAAGCGGATGTGGTGGGGTTCGTCATAAGCCGTGCCGGGCAAGAGGAAGGTGCGGTAGGGCGCGGCCAGCAAACGCCGAGCGAAGGGTTCGGCCAAGTCGCCCTGCAACCGCGCCAGCCCGATCAATCCCGCTTGCGGTTTGACCCATGACAGGCGGGGCTGGCTGGCGATAAACGCATCAAGCGCGGCCAGATTGGCGCTGCCTTCGGCGCGTGCTTGGGCAAGGGCTGGGCCTAGGCGGTCGGGGCGCAGGGCAATCTCGGCGATATGCTCGCCCATGATATTCATGATCTCTGACGAATTTTCGCGCAGAATAACACCATCACGGATCATCCCTTTGTCGCGGCAAATCATCCACCCCGTCCGCAGCCCTTGCAGCCCCAAGGCTTTGGAGACTGAACCCGTGGTGATCCCCCGCGGATAGATCCCCGCGATTGATGGCGCGCGGGGGCCTTGCCATTCAAGGCCTGCATAAACCTCGTCTACGATCAACCATGCCCCCACACGCGCAGCTATGGTGGCGATCTGGCGCAACTCGGCTTCCGACAAAAGCTGGCCTGTCGGGTTGTTGGGGTTGGACAGGAAGATGACTTTGGTGCGATCTGTCACGGCCTTCGAAAGCGCGTCCATATCCAGTCGCCACCCGTCCGTCTCATGCCGCTTGACCGTGGTCAGCTTCACCCCGATGGCCTTGGCCAGCACCGCCGCTTGGGGCCAGCCGGGGGTTTCGGTGACCATCTCGTCGCCAGCATCCAAGAGCTGGCGTAGGCACAGGTAATTCGCCTCTGCTGCGCCTGCGGTGATCAGCACATCGTCGGGCGTGCAGGTGCCTGACAGCCCCGCTTGGGCAATCACATGCGCGCGCAAGGCGGGCAGGCCTTGAAAGCTGAGCCCGTTCCAATCCAGCGACAGGTTCGGGTCCAGATCGGCCATGAAGTCGCGCAGGCGTGGGGATTTGGACAGCGAAAAGCCCAAGACACATTCAGGCACCTCTGCCGTGGTGCTGAGAAGATAGTCGAACAGCTTGTGGATCTGCACCTTCACCTGACATCACGCCCTTGGTTCAGGATGATCACATTGCCCGATGACACATCGCCCGCGGCCGAAATCAAGAACCCCACCCAAGCCGCAATCTGTTCAGGTTGCATCGCGTGGCCATGCGGCATGGCTGATATGGCGCGGGCGAGCACGTCTTCCGTTAGAACATTGAACAGAGGTGTTTCTGTCATGGCAGGCGCGATTGAGTTGCACGCGATCTTGTCGCGCGCGTAGCGGCGGGCCAGATCCTTCGTCAGCGTATCCATCGCAGCCTTAGACGCGCGGTAGTGCGGCGGGTCAAAGACGTCGAAGTTATAAGCCCCGTTGGACGAGATGTTGACGATCTTGCGCACACCTTCCCGCCCCGCCATCGCCTTGACCGCCTGTTGGCAGCAATGAAAGGCGGAAGAAAAGTTCACCGCCATCTGCCTGTCCAGCTCATCCGCAGAAATGTCGGGGAAGTCTGACATAAAACAGGTGCCAGCATTGTTGATCAAGGCATCCACCCCGCCAAACTTGCGTGTGATGCGCTCAAACAGGTCAAAGATCGCCTCGGCATCGGTCAAATCGCAAGCTTCGGGGGTGAAATCGGGCAGGTCGGCGGACATGCCCAGCAAGGCGGTGGTGTTGATGTCAACGCCCACGACGTGCAAGCCATCGTCCAGCAATCGGTCGACAATGGCGCGTCCCATGCCCCCTGCGGCCCCTGTCACGACGGCAATGCGTTTCATCTGCGTCTCCTATCTTTGGGCCAAGTTCCGGCGGGCCAAGTTACGGGTAGATGGGGCAAATGGGAACGGGTCCATTTGCCCTTTAACCCGCCAGCGCTGCGTTGATGCTGCGGGTTTGGGTGATCAGGTCGCACCAGAGGGCGAAACGGTCGTGGGCCAGTTGGGCCTTGGCGGGGTCGGGGGTGAAGATGCGCTCAACGCGCACCAAGCGTTCTGCCGCCGTGGCAAGATCGGGTAAGGCCCCGCTGCCCACGCCTGCCATCACCGCAGCGCCCATTGCACCGGGGTCTTTGCCTGCCACCCGTTCAAGGGGCACATTCAGCGCATCGGCCCTGATCTGGCACCAGCGGTCAGACGCTGCGCCCCCGCCGCCAAGGCGCACTGTGTCAGGCTGCAAAGCGCCCGAGCGTTGCAGTGCCTCTAGTGCCAAGCGGGCCGAAAAGGCGACACCTTCCAGCACAGCGGCGGTAAGTTCTGCTGGCCCCGTGGCCCCCGATAAGCCCGCAAAAGTGCCGCGCAGCGCGGCGTCCCAAAACGGCGCGCGCTCTCCTTGTAAATGTGGCAGGAACAGGGGGGTGGTGGCGGTGATCTCTGCCGCCCCCTGCGCAAGATCCGCCGCCTTTTGGCCCAAAAGCCGCGCCAGCCAATCGAGGGACGCGCCCCCCGCCTGCATTGGGGCCGCGTGCAGCGTAATTCCCGCCCAAGGCGGAAAGGTCACAACGCCCGCTTCCGCTGTGACAGTGGCCGAGATCAACCCCGTCACCTCGGACGTTCCTGACAGCAGCATGGCCTGCCCTTTGCGCACCACGCCCAAGCCCAACAGGCTGGCCCAAGCGTCCATCATGCCCAGCACAACGGGCGTGCCGGCAAAGGGCATTCCCGCTTGCACCACACCTGCCACCGACAAAGGGTCCGCCAAGGGGGGCAAGCGCGATGAAGCGCCCTTCATCAGGCTGGTCAGCGCGGTGGCATAGGTTAGGTCTGTTCCCACCAAGCCCACAGATGACATCGGGTCTGTCAGAACCTTCCCAGTTAGCCGCGCCAAAAGGTAGTCGCGCGGCAACAGCACATGCGCAGTTTGCGCCCAAATTGCCGAATGGGTCTGCGCCATCCAGTTCATCCGCGCCAAGGCGTGGCTGGCATCGACCGGAATAGGCGCGCCAAGGGCTGCGATTTTTTCGGCAAGCGTCAGGCGGCCGTCAATCTCGGCCCCTGCCGCGGCAGCGCGCCCGTCTTGCCAAACAATGGCGGGATGCAGCACGTTCAGGGCGGCATCGACAAACACATGGGTGTTGACCTGCGAGGTGATGCACAAAGCGCGCACTGTCCCCAAGCCCTCAAACCCGCGGAGCGCATCCATCATCAGGCGCCACCAATCGTGCGGGTCTTGTTCGGCCAAACCGGGCCCGGGGCGCTGGGTTGGGTAGGGGGCAGCGGTTTCAGCCAAACGCTGCCCGTCAACCGTCAACAGCACCGCTTTCAGCGAGGTCGTGCCCAAGTCTACCCCGATCACACATTCCATCGCTTGAATCCCCCACTTCGGCCCGTCAAAACACTGGACGAGCGCACACTCGCCTGACAATCTGCCCTTCGCAAGAGCGCCGCTGCATCAAGGGCGGCTATGTAGGGGAGAGAATACCATGACCTATTCCATCACACGGCGCGGACTTGGCCGCGCTTTGGTTCTGGCCGCAGGCTTTGCCGCCTTGGGCGCTGGGGCCGCTTTGGCTGCGGGCGAAAAGATTGCGGTGATCACGCCCTATCTGTCGCAGCCCGGCACGCAGTTTTATGTCGAAGCGTTTGAGGCCCGCGCCAAGGAACTGGGCTGGGAGGTCAACGTGATTGACACCCAAGGCGATGTGGCTGCTGTCATCTCGCGCATCGAGGATGTGGTGGCGCAGGGCGTCAATGGCATCGTGATCAATGTCGACCCCTCGCAAATCGGGGCGGGGCTGGATGCGGCTGCAGCGGCCAATATTCCGGTTGTGGGCATGGATGCCGGCGCTGATGCGCGCATCAAGGCCAATGTCACCTCGAACGGGTATGAGATGGCGGCTGTCACCTCGGTTTACATCGCCAACCGCATTGGCGGCGCGGGCGGTGTTGTGATGTTCACTTTTGACGCTTTCCCCCCCGTGCAGGTGCGCGGTGTGATCGCGGATGCGGTGTTTAAGAACTATCCCGATATCAAAGTGCTGGACCGGATCACTCCCGATGTGTCTGACGGCGGTATCGCTGACAGCCGCGCCAAGATGGAAGCGCTTTTGGCCGCTAACCCCGAACCGGGCAGCATCAAAGCCGTTTGGGCCGCTTGGGACCAACCCGCTTTGGGCGCGCTGCAAGCGATTGAAGCCGCAGGCCGCCAGAACGAAGGCATCGTCATCACCGGCATCGACGCCAACCCCCAAGCGCGCGATGCGATTGCAGCGGGCGGCAATTTTGAAGCCTCGGTGGCGCAAGACTTCACGGGCATCGGGTCAACTGCGGCCGATACGATGGCGCGGGTTCTGGGTGGTGAAGTGCTGAAAGCCAATGTGATTTATGTGCCGACCCAGTTGGTGACATCGGTCAACGCCAAGTAAAACAAGCTCGGCGGCGCGATGTGTCGCGCCGCCCCTGAGACGGAACACCCATGCCCCAACTTGCCCTTCATGGCGTGGTGAAAACCTATGGCCAGACCCGTGCCCTTGACGGCGCGGGTCTGGAATTGCGCGGCGGCGAGATTCACGCGCTGATGGGCGAGAATGGGGCGGGCAAAAGCACCCTGATCCGCATTCTGGCAGGGCTTGAGATGCCCGATGCGGGGCAGATCACTTTTAATGGGGCTCCGGTGGCACTGACCTCTCCTGCAGCGGCCGAAGGTTTGGGCTTGCGGTTTTTGCATCAGGAATTGCAGATCGTCCCCGCGCTATCGGTGGCTGAAAATATGCATCTGGCGCATCCCTACCCGACCTTTGGCCTTGGAATTGTGCGCTGGGATGCCCTGCGTGCGGCATCCCTTGCGGCGCTGACCCGTTTGGGCGTGACCCATATCGACCCAAAAACGAGGATGGCTGATCTTGGGCCGGGCGATCAGATGCTGACGCGCATTGCCGCCACAATGATTGACACCCAAGGCTCCCTTCCTTGGGCCTATGTGCTGGATGAACCCACCGCCGCCCTGACGGGGGCCGAAGCTGAGCGGTTGTTTGCCGCCCTGCACACCCTGCGCGCGGCGGGCCAAGCGATCTTATATGTCTCGCACCGCATGGACGAGGTGTTGGCCCTATCTGACCGTGTCACCGTGCTGCGCGATGGGCGGCTCGTGTCAACCTTGATGCGCGATCAGGTCAGCCGCGACCAGATCATCCAAGACATGACAGGCCGCGATTTTGCAACGCTTTATCCGCCTGCAAGCGGTGAAGAGGGCGGTGCGCCCCTGCTTGAGGTGCGCGGGGTGCAGGCGGGCATTTTGCACGACATGGATTTTACGCTGAAGGCTGGCGAGGTCTTGGGAATTGCGGGCCTGTCAGGATCAGGCCGCAACCACCTGCTGCGTGCGCTGATGGGGGCCGTGCCGCGACAGGGGCAGGTGTTGGTTAAGGGGCAGGGCATTGGCCAAAGCCCCGCTGCCGCTTGGGCTGCGGGCTTGGCATACGTGCCGCGCGAACGCCGTGCAGAAGGCTTGATGTTGCACCAACCGCTGGCTGATACTGTGGCGCTGCCGCATATTCCCGCGCTGTCCACGGCGGGGTTTGTGCGTCGGTCGTGGATCACACGCTTGGTCGCCCGATTGGCGCAAGCGGTGCGGCTCAAGGCGCAAAGTCAGGCCCAAGTGGCAGCGGAATTGTCGGGGGGCAACCAGCAAAAGGTGTTATTCGCCCGCGCCTTGGCAGGCCCACCTGTGGTTTTGCTGTTGGATGAGCCCACGCGCGGCGTGGATGTGGGCGCCAAGTTTGACATATACGCCACGATCCGGGGGCTAACGGCACAAGGTGTGGGGGTGGTGATGGTATCCTCTGACCTGCCCGAATTGATCGGCCTGTCGGATCGGATCGGCATTTTGCAAGGCGGTCGCTTGACCCAAATCCTTCCTGCGGAAGGCCTGACCGAGGGCGCTCTTTTGGCGCTGTGTTATGAAAAAGAGGTGGTCTGATGGTCCGGTTCTTACGCCATTACGGCACGCTGATGGGTATGGTGGCCATCGTTTTGGTCTTTTGGGCACTGTTGCCCGACACTTTTATGACCGCGCGCAATTGGCTGAACATCACACAGCAAGTCTCGATGCTGACGGTGGCAGCGGTGGCGATGACTGTGGTGATGGTGGTGGGCGATTTTGACCTGTCGGTTGGGTCGATGGCCTCGCTTTCCGGCATCGTCGCGGCGGTGTTGTTCACCTTGGGTTGGCCTGTGCCTTTGGCGGTGGGGGCGGCTTTGGTAGTCGGGCTGGCGGGGGGGCTGGTGAACGGGGTGTTGGTCAGCGTGATTGGGATTTTGCCCTTTGTTGCCACCTTGGCCACGCTGACGATGTATTCGGGGGCGGCTTTTATCCTGTCGGGCGGCAAGACGATCTTTGGCCGCGATATTCCGCAATCCTTCGCTGATTTCGCCAAATCGGGCCTTCCCTTGGGCAGCTTGGGCGACAAGCCTGTGATTTTGCCGTGGCTGACAGTGCTGGCTTTGGCGATTACGGGTGTGGTTTTTGTTGTGCTGGAACTGTCAACCTATGGACGCCGCCTTTACGCCATCGGCGGCAATGCCGAGGCGGCGCGACTGGCAGGTGTGCGGGTGACATGGCTGCGATTGACGGCTTATGGCTTCACAGGCGTGGGGGCGGCGGTGGCGGGGTTGATGTATGCTTCCCGCGTGGCCTCGGCCAACCCGACGCAGGGCGAGGGGTTGATGCTGAACGCTATCGCTGCGGTGTTTCTGGGTATGACGGTGACACGCCACGGCCAGCCGCGTGTGGTAGCCTCGGTTCTGGGGGTGTTGGTTTTGGGCATCATGGACAATGGCCTGACCCAATTGCAGGTCGACAGCTATGTGCGCGAGGTGCTGGTGGGCCTGATCATTCTGCTGGCCGTGTCGATCAGCGCCCTGGGGCGCAGGGCCACGGGGCGGCGGTGAGGGCCAAGGCCCGTGGGCGCTTACCGCGCCGCCAAGGCCTGCGCCTTGCGCCCGTCAAAGTGTGATCGCAGCGCGATGGACACGCCCGCCACCACCACCAAACCCATGCCGATCAGGCTGATCGCATCGGGCACATGACCAAAGACCAACCAGCCAAGTCCGCCTGACCAGAAAAGCTGCATGTAACCGATGGGGGCCACAGTCGATGCGGGGGCCTCGCGGTAGGCTGCCGTGAACAGAAAATGGCCGCTGGTCATCAACAGGCCCAACAGCAGCATCAGGCCAAAGTCTATCAACCCCGGCATCGGCCCGTGCCATTGGCCGATGGACAAAAGCGCGAAAACCACCGCGCCGACAAAGGCTGTGTTGAAGAGCAGGGCGTTGGTGGTTTCGCTGCGCGATAAGACCTTTGTCAACAGATTATAGGCCGTGCCGCAGACTGCGTTGATCAGGCACAGGGCAACGCCCAAAGGGGCCAGATTGCCACCGGGCCGCGCGATCAGGAAAACGCCGGTAAAGCCCAAACCCGCCCCAAGCCAACCGACCCAATTGACCCGCTCGCCCAGTAAGGGCATGGCCAGCAACATCACAGCAAAGGGCGCAAGGTAGACAATCGACACCGCCTCGGCCACAGGCATCACGCGCAGGGCCATGGCCATGGTCATCGACGCCACGCAAAGGGTAAGTGCGCGCACAGTGACCAAAGCCGTGCGCTTGGTGCGCCAAAAGGCCGCGCCTTGCGAGGGGAACAAGATCGCCAGCAACAACACCACGTTGACCAAATAGCGCATCAGCAAGACAATCGACACGGGGTAGATCGTGGCCAAATGCTTGGTGACCGTGTCCGAAAGGGCAAAGATGAACACCGCCCCCATCACCAGCAAAACGCCTTTGGTTGGGTTGGGCTTGTGTGTTGGCATCTAGGGCGCTCCTGTATCGGGCGCTGCTTATCGCAGTTTGATCCCAGCCATAAGGCAGGATTTGCGATTTGTTCGTGACAAGAAAAGGCGCGCCCCAAGGTTCAGCACATAGGGCGCGCCACTTTGTTTAGGCGTTGGGATAGTCGGTGTAACCGGCAGCCCCCGGGGTATAAAGCGCATCGCCGTTCATCGCAGCCAAGGGTGTGCCGTTTTTCAACCGCGTGACCAGATCGGGGTTGGCGATGAAAGCGCGGCCGATGCCGACCAGATCGCTTTCGCCCGCATCCACCGCCGCTTGGCCAGAAGCCAGATCGAAGCTGCCGCCCAAGAAGAAGGTGCGTGGCCATGCGGCACGCAGCGAGGCCAGCAGAGCGGCGGGGATCGGCGGGTTGCCCATGCCGGCGTGATTGGCGATGTGCAGATAGATCAGCCCCGCTTCGGCCAAGGCCTTGGTCAGGGCCAGATAGGTTTCATCCACTTCGGGATAAGGCGTCATCCCCGAAGCCATGCCATAGGGCGACAGGCGGATGCCCACCTTGTCACCGCCGATGGCTGCAGCCACGGCCTTGGCCACTTCGACCACAAAGCGGATGCGGTTGGCGACAGACCCGCCGTAAGCATCGTGGCGCTGGTTGGTGTGGGGGCTCAGGAACTGTTCCAGCAGATAGCCGTTGGCCCCGTGCAGCTCGATCCCGTCAAAGCCTGCAGCGATGGCGTCGTTGGCGGCGGTAACAAACTCGGCTTGGGTCGAGGCGATGTCGTCGAGCGTCATTTCCTGCGGCACAGGATGGTCTTGCATCCCTTCAGCGTCAGAATACATCTGGCCAGCCAGGGCCAAGGCGCTGGGGGCAATAATGCGGCCACCGATGGGCATATTGGCGGGGTGGCTGACACGGCCGGTGTGCATCACTTGGGCAAAGATCACCCCACCTGCGGCTTTGACAGCGGCGGTGACAGGCTTCCAAGCGGCGATTTGCGCCGGGCTCCACAAGCCCGGTTGGCGGGCATAGCCGCGACCGTTGGCGGAAGGGGCAACGCCTTCGGTCACGATCAGGCCCGCCGTGGCGCGCTGGGCGTAATAGGTCGCCATGATCGGCGTGGGCACGCCGTCAGCATCGGCACGGCAACGGGTCATCGGGTTCATGACGATCCGATTGGCCAGCTTGTGCGGGCCCATGGTGTAGGGTTCAAAAAGGGAAATGGCGGGCATGGATTGTCCTTTCGCGGGAAGTGATGGCTGTGAGTGGCGCAAAGCCGGTGCCACGACAACCGCCCGAACCGCGCCTGATCTGTGCGTGGCTGCACGATGATGGCGGCGCGGCGCAGGCCCGCACCTGCCGCCTAGGCCTCTGCGGTGCAGCAGAAGGCTTGCACCTTTGGTGTCTTGCGGCTATCGGCTGATGCGTCCCCTATCATGGTTTACGTTATGAAATTTCTCGACCTCACCAAAGTCTATATCCGCTCGGGTGGCGGTGGGGGCGGTTGCGTGTCGTTCCGGCGCGACAAATATGTCGAATATGGCGGGCCTGATGGCGGCGATGGTGGCCATGGCGGGTCAGTCTGGGCGGAAGCGGTCGAGGGGTTAAACACCCTGATCGACTACCGCTATCAGCAGCACTTCTTCGCCAAGTCGGGCCAACCCGGCATGGGCAGCCAGAAAACCGGCAAGACCGGTGAAGACGTGGTGATGAAGCTGCCCTTGGGCACCGAGATTTTGGACGAAGACGAAGAAACCGTTCTGGCCGACCTGACCGTGCCCGGCCAGCGTGTCTGCTTGGCCGAGGGCGGCAATGGTGGGTGGGGCAACCTGCGCTTCAAATCGGCCACCAACCGTGCGCCAGCACGGGCCAATCCCGGGCAAGAGGGGGTAGAGCGCACGATCTGGCTGCGCTTGAAGCTGATTGCCGATGCCGGCCTGTTGGGCCTGCCCAATGCGGGCAAGTCAACCTTTTTGGCGGCTGTGTCGAATGCGCGGCCGAAGATTGCGGATTATCCCTTCACCACTTTGGTGCCCAACCTTGGGGTGGTGGGCGTTGATGGTGCAGAATTTGTGATGGCCGACATTCCGGGCCTGATCGAAGGCGCCAGCGAAGGCCGTGGCTTAGGGATGCAGTTTCTGGCCCATGTCGAACGCTGCAAGGTGTTGCTCCATTTGGTCGATGGCACATCTTCCACCGTCACCAAAGACTATCGCACCATCGTGCACGAGCTTGAGGCCTATTCTGAAGTGTTGGGCGACAAGCCCCGCATTTTGGCGCTGAACAAAGTCGATGCGATGGATCCCAAACAAATCAGCGACCGCCGCCGCGCCTTAGAAAAGGCCAGCGGAGGCGAGGTGTTTGTGATCTCGGGCGTGGCAGGGCGCGGGTTGCAAGATGTTCTGCGCGAGATTTATGCCCGCATCAAAGCCGGCAATGCCAAGCCCGAAGAGGTGACGCCGTGGCGGCCCTAGGCCTTCAGACAGCACCCGATATTCGAAAAGCGCGCCGGCTGGTGGTCAAGATCGGTTCGGCCTTGTTGGTGGACCGCGTGACGGGGCTAAAGACGGCGTGGCTCACCGCGCTTGCGCTGGACGTGGCCGAAGCCAAGGCGCGCGGGGCGGATGTGGTGTTGGTATCATCAGGGTCTATCGCTTTGGGGCGCAAGGTGCTGGGCTTGCCCGACGGCGCGCTGACGCTGGAACAAAGCCAAGCGGCCGCTGCGGTGGGCCAGATACGGCTTGCGCGCACTTATGAAGAGGTTCTCGCCCCGCATGGCATCATCACGGGACAAGTTCTGGTCACGCTGGAAGATACCGAGGATCGGCGGCGCTACTTGAACTCTCGTGCCACGATGGAGACGTTGTTGGGTTTGGGCGTGGTGCCGATTGTCAACGAAAACGACACGGTGGCGACGGATGAAATTCGGTTTGGCGACAATGACCGGCTGGCGGCGCAAATTGCGGTGACGGTGGGGGCTGACCAGCTGGTGCTGCTGTCGGATGTGGATGGGTTTTACACGGCCAATCCCAAGGAAGACAACAAAGCCACGCGCTTTGATCTGGTCGCCAAGATCACCCCCGCGATTGAAGCGATGGCGGGCGACCCTGTTTCGGGCATGTCGAAGGGGGGCATGAAAACCAAACTGCTTGCCGCCAAGACCGCTGTCGCCGGCGGCTGTGCGATGGCGATCATGGAAGGATCTGTCCTGCGCCCGCTGCAAGCCTTGGCGCAGGGGGCAAATCGGACATGGTTTATCGCCCAAGGCGACCCACAAGCGGCGCGCAAGCGCTGGATCAACGCGATGAAACCGCGCGGTGAGTTGCGCTTGGATGCGGGGGCAGTGGTGGCCATGGCGCAGGGCAAAAGCCTGTTGCCTGCGGGGGTAACTTCGGTAACCGGCACCTTTGGGCGCGGGGATCCGGTGGCGTTGGTTTCCCCCGAAGGGGATATTCTGGGCAAGGGCTTGGTGCGCTATACGGCCGTAGAGGCCAAGGCGATTGCAGGCCACAGGTCGGGCGAGATCGAGGCGATTTTGGGCTATCAGGGCCGCGCCGCTTTGGTGCACCGGGATGATTTGGTGATTTGACCCTTGGCCGCGGGGCGCTGCCCCGCACCCCGGGATATTTGGGCACATATGAAAGGGCAGGGGATGGACGCGCAATATGCCGATTTGATGGCCGAGATTGGATCTGCGGCGCGGGCGGCGGCGGCGGAGTTGGCCTATGCCAGTTCAGAGCGCAAATATGCGGCCCTTGTCAGTGCAGCCCACTTTGTTTGGGAAGAGCGCAACGCCATTCTTGATGCCAACAGCGAAGACATGGCGTTTGGCGAGGCCAAGGGGCTAAGCCCCGCGATGCTTGACCGGCTGCGGCTGGACGATCACCGCTTGCGCGGCATTGTCGATGCGCTGCGCGCTGTGGCCGAACAGCGCGATCCGGTGGGGCGGGTTTTGGCCGAATGGGACAGGCCGAATGGGCTGCACATTCAGCGGGTGGCGACGCCTTTGGGTGTGGTTGGCGTGATTTATGAAAGCAGGCCCAATGTCACGGCGGATGCAGGGGCCTTGTGCCTGAAGGCGGGCAATGCCGTGATCTTGCGCGGTGGGTCGGAAAGCTTTCATTCCTCCACAGCGCTGCATGACTGCATGGTGCGCGGGTTGCGAGAGGCGCGGTTGCCGCAAGCCGCCATTCAACTGATCCCCACCCGCGACCGCCAGATGGTGTCGGAGATGCTGTCGGCGGTGGATTACATCGACGTCATCGTGCCGCGTGGGGGCAAGGGCCTTGTGGGACTGGTGCAGCGCGAGGCGCGGGTGCCGGTCTTTGCGCATCTGGAAGGCATCTGCCACGTCTACGCCGACCGCGACGCCGATGTGGAAAAGGCGCGCCGCGTGGTGCTGAACGCCAAAACACGGCGCACAGGGGTGTGCGGGGCGGCGGAATGTTTGCTGATTGATTGGCAGTTCTATACCCGCCACGGCGCGGTGCTGATCGAAGACTTGATCAAAGCCGGCGTCGAAGTGCGCACTGAGGGCGAGTTGTTGAAGGTGCAAGGCACGGTAAAAGCCGCCCCAGACGACTTTGGGCGCGAATTTTTGGATATGATCATCGCGGCCAAATTGGTCGACGGGGTCGAAGGGGCCATGGCGCATATTCGCACCTATGGGTCAAACCACACCGAAGCCATCCTGACCGAGAATGACGCCACTGCGGCCCTGTTCTTTCAGCGATTGGACAGTGCAATCTTGATGCGCAACGCCTCGACCCAGTTTGCCGATGGGGGCGAGTTTGGCATGGGTGGTGAGATTGGCATTGCCACAGGCAAGCTTCACGCGCGCGGGCCCGTGGGGGCCGAGCAATTGTGCAGCTTTAAGTATCTGGTCACGGGCGACGGGACGATCAGAAGCTAAGCTTGATCCATTCTGCCCCGAACTCTGCTGTGAGGGCCATTTGGTGGCGGGCGATTTCGAGCGCCGCCAAAGGGAAATGCACGGTGGCGGGGGTGATATCGGGGGCTGCGGCAGGGTTGGTCAACAAATCCCACAGCGGGGCATCAAGGCGCATCTTTGCGGCCTCGGCCTCTAACTGCCAGACCCCTTTGTCCACCTGCACCGTGATCTTGCCGCCGTAAGCCAAGGCGCTTTCGACACACATCAGCACCAGGAACGCCACCTTCACCTGAACCCGCGACAGGTCGGCCGCAGAGTGCCACGCAATCGACAGCCGCCCGCCGTTGGTCATATCTGACAAAATGCCGCGCACTTCGGCTGCTCCCATCCGCTGTTCGGGTGAGGCCACACCAAAGGCCACGCGAAAGAAACGGATGCGCGCGTTGGCATGGCCCACGCTTTCGCCGATCAGCGCCATTTCGGGGACTTGGGCGGCGGATTCGATCATCAAAAGCTCTAGCCCATTGCCGATCGCGCCAATCGGGCTGATAAGATCATGGCAAATGCGCGACCCAAGCAGGGACGCCAAATCCAGTTGGTTGGTGTCGGTTATTCCGGACATGGCCATCCTTTCGTGGGGTCTTTCATGCGGTCGTTCTTGGAACCTGGAATGTTGGTGCGCCATCCCACGCAAGGGGAGTGGGGCTTGGGTCAGGTACAATCGCTCATCAATGGTAAATGCACGGTTAATTTTGAACACAAAGGCAAGGTGGTTATTGATACGCACCAGATTGACCTGATTTTAGATTTTTCAACAGGGCCTTCTCCGTAATCTTGGCTGCCACAAAACCTTCACCTTTTGGCCGCATGGCCCTATAGGACAACTGTCTTTGGAACAAAGTGCCCGCGCCATGACCTCTGATGCCCTGATCTTGCGGTTGGCCCGTGACGCCCGCGATCTGCGCGCGGCGCAAAGGCTGCGCTATGAGGTGTTTATCGAGGAACTGGGGGCGGATGGGCCGTTGGTCGATCATGACCAAAGGCTGGAAATTGACGCCTTTGACCCTTTCTTTGACCATCTGCTGCTGATTGACCCCAAGCGCGACCCCGATACGCTGTCGGATGTGGTGGGGGTGTATCGCCTGCTGCCGCCGGAACGCTTTGCGGCGGCAGGTCGGTATTATTCTGAGACAGAGTTTGATCTGACCACGCTGAAATCCAGCGGGCGGCGGTTGTTGGAACTGGGGCGGTCTTGTGTGCACCGCGATATGCGGGGCGGGTCGGCGATGTTCCTTCTTTGGAATGGTTTGGCCGAATATGTGCTAGAGCGCGAGATCGAGGTGCTGTTTGGTGCTGCGTCATTCCACGGAACGGATGTTGCCGCCCTTGCACAGCCTTTGGCCTTTTTGCACCACCACCACCGCGCCCCGCAGGCTTTGCGCGTAGCCCCCAAGCCCGCGCATGCCCAAGCGATGGGCCTGTTGCGCGAAGATCAAGTGATCCGCGCCAAGGCCATGGCGGGGATACCCGCGCTGATCAAAGCCTATCTGCGCTTGGGCGGCTTTGTGTCGGATGGGGCTTGGGTGGATCACGCCTTCAACACAGTAGATGTCTGTTTGGTGATGGACACCGCCCAGATGAGCGGCAAGCACCGCGATTTTTACACCCGCAAACAGGGGCGTGAGGGATGAGCGATTGGATGCATCAGCGCTATGACCCGCCCCGTATCTCTGCCGCCGGATGGCTGCGGGTGCTGGGGCGCGGGCTTCTTTTGGGGGTTGTTGCCTATGGCGGGCTCGCGCTGTTGCTGGCGCTGCGCCTGATTGAGCGGCCTGTCTTCGGGTTGCGACGGCCTTGGACACCCTATATCACCCAAGGCGTTTGCCGTGCGGCAATCGCCATTCTGGGGCTGGGTTATAAGGTGCAGGGCAAGCCCATGGCGGCGGCAGGGGCCTATGTGGCGAACCACACCTCTTGGCTGGATATCTTCACCTTAAACGCTGGCGCGCGGGTGTATTTCGTAGCCAAGGCCGAGGTGTCGGGCTGGGCTGGCATAGGTTGGCTGGCCCAAGCCACAGGCACGATATTCATCGCCCGCAAAGGGGCCGAGGCCAAGCGTCAACAAGCCCTTTTTGAAGCGCGGCTTGTGGCGGGGCATCCTTTGCTGTTTTTCCCTGAAGGCACCAGCACCGATGCGCTGCGGGTTTTGCCGTTCAAATCCACCCTTTTTGCGGCGTTCTTCACCGCACACGTGCCCGTGCCTTTGCAGATTCAACCCGTGACGGTGATTTACCACGCCCCAAAAGGGGGTGACCCGCGCCATTACGGGTGGTGGGGAGATATGACCTTTGCCTCTCACCTGATCACGGTGCTGGCCGATGCGCGCCCGGGTTGGGTAGAGGTGATCTATCACCCACCCGTGCCAGTGCACGCCTTTGAAAACCGCAAGGACTTGTCGGCCTATTGCGAGAGGATCATCCGCACCAGTCACCCGCTGGCCGAGGCGTCACAGGATCGGTGACAAGATCGCCTTTAAGGCGGCGAGTGGGTCTTCGGCCCCCCAAATCTCGGGGCCTAGGGCGAAGAAATCGGTGACGGGGGCAAAGCTTTCGGCCAAGCTGCGGGTCAGGGCCCCTTCGGCGATAACTGGAACCTCGATCATCTCGGACCACCATTCGAACAAATCGCGTGGGGCTTGGGTGCCAAGGCCAAGGCCCGCCTCACCAATCGGGCCAAAGGCCACGTAATCGGCACCGGCTTCGCCGGCAGACATCCCCTCATGCCGAGAAATGCCGCAGAAGCTGCCCACGATGGCATCCGCCCCTAGATCCTTGCGCAAAGCGCGGATGGCGCGGGAGCCGTCGGTCAAATGGATCCCGTCTAGCCCGTGGCGTTCGACAAACAGCGCGTGGTTCTCGATCACAATGGCCACATCGCGGGCATGGGCCACGACACGGGCGGCATCGGCAGCGCGGCCGATATCGTCGGCGTCTTTGCCGGCCAAAGACAAGCGCAAGCAGGCGATCTCCACTCCATCCATCACGCGGGCCAGCACCGAGGGGAAAATGTCCAAATCCAGCACCGGCGGGGTGATGAGGGTGATTTGCGGGCGGTCCTGCATGGCCATGGGCGGGGTTCCTTCACGTTTCCATGCCGCTTTAGCCTAAAGCTCGGCGCTTGTCAGGGGGGTGTGGCTGGCGTATCAGCCGCAGGTCACAAGGTGAGGTGCCGCGATGATCCCCCCTGTTTTTGTTCTGGTCCGCCCGCAGATGGGCGAGAATATCGGCGGCGCGGCACGGGCCATGCTGAACTTTGGCCTTGAGCGGATGCGCGTGGTCGACCCACGCGATGGCTGGCCTAACCCCAAGGCGGTGGCGATGGCATCCGGTGCTGGGCGGGTGTTGGATCATGCCGGGCTGTTTGGCGATTTGGACAGCGCTTTGGCGGATTGCGATTTTGTACTGGCCACCACCGCGCGCGGGCGCGAGCTGACAAAGCCGATCTACACGCCCGAAGCCGCGATGGCGCTGGTGCGTGCTCTGACGGGCGAGGGTAAAAAGGTGGCGATCCTGTTTGGGCCGGAACGCGCTGGTTTAGTGAACGACGACATCATCCGCGCCAACGCGATCATCACCGTGCCCGTCAACCCCGACTTCTTCAGCCTGAACCTTGCCCAATGCGTGCTGCTTTTGGCCTATGAATGGCGCAGGCAAACGGTTGATGTGCCGCCCGTGGTGATGGAAATGGCGGGGGCGGATTATGCCAATGCCAGCGAGATCCAAGCCTTGGCCGCGCATTACGAGGAAAAGCTGGATCAGGCGGGGTTCTTCTTTCCCGAGCTTAAGGCCCCCAAGATGAAGCAGAGCCTGCGCAATATGTGGTCGCGCTTGGGGCTGACCCGTGCCGAGGTGCAAACCTTTCACGGCATGCTGCGCCAGATTGCCTATAAGCTGAAAACGCAAGGCGAGTGAGGCGCGCTGGCTCAAGTGGGGGGCGTGCCACCCGCATCCCCCTGAGTATTTGGGCCAAGATGAAGGGGAAATTGCGATGTTAATCCCTGTGATCTTCAACCGCCTTGCCCTTGAAGGACCGCGTGGCGCGCACTAGGGTCTGGGCAACAGATCAAGGGGCGTCTCATGGCGGATAAGCGCAAGATTTTTGAAGAGGTTGGCTCGGCAGGCCCTGTGCAAGCTGCAACTGGTGGGATGATCGCGTCGGCCCCCAAAGGGGCGCGGGGGGCGGTGCGGGTTTGGCTGATGGTGATCTTTGCGCTGGTGGCGGTGATGATCGCCATCGGCGGGTTGACGCGGTTGACCGACAGCGGCCTTTCGATCACCGAATGGAACCCTGTGATGGGGGCTTTGCCGCCCATGAGTGAGGCTGACTGGGCGGTGGAGTTTGGGAAATACCAAGCCTCTCCCCAAGGGCAAATCATGAATGCGCAGATGGGGCTTGAGGATTTCAAGCAGATTTTCTGGTGGGAATGGGGTCATCGCAATCTGGGGCGGATCATTGGGCTGGTTTGGGCTGTGGGTTTTGGCTTTCTAACTCTGACGCGGCGGGTGCCTGCGGGATGGGCGCCACGGCTTTGGGGCTTGGGCGTGCTGATCGGCCTGCAGGGCGCGATTGGCTGGTGGATGGTCGCCTCGGGGTTGACGGGGCAGATGACTTCAGTCGCGTCGTACCGTTTGGCGGTGCATTTGGGCGGGGCGTTTATCATCTTTGGCTTCATCGCCGCTTGGGTCTTGCTGCTTGGGCGGTCGGAGACTGATCTCTTGACGGCGCGGCGCAGCGGCGAGCGCAAGCTATACGGCCTGTCGACGGGGGTAATGCATCTGTTGTTCGTGCAGATCGTCTTGGGCGCTTTGGTGGCAGGGATTGACGCGGGGCGGAATTATCCGACTTGGCCGGATATGAACGGGGCTTTCTTTCCCGCCGATGCGTTTGACGGGCCGAGCGTGGCCTTGTGGGCGAATGCGGGGGTGGTGCAGTTTGTCCACCGCATCGTGGGCTATCTTTTGTTTGCCTTTGCCGTCGTGGCGTGGAACCGGGGCCGCAAATCGGCCTATCAAGCGACGCGTCAAGCCTTTCATCTGATGATGGCGATGATGGCGGCACAGGTTGTTTTGGGCATCTTTACGGCGCTATCTGCGGCGCAGTTGCACATGGCTATCACCCATCAGATCGGGGCTGTGCTTTTGTGGGTATTGGTTATTCGGGCGCGGCACCTGTCGGCGCATCCCCTGCAAGGGTCGATCCGAAAGGGAACGGCATGACAAACAACCACGCTTACGACCAATTGATGTCCTTCCAACGCCAGACCGAGGCTTTGTCTTTGGTGGCGGAGCGCTTGGGCTGGGATCAGGAAACCATGATGCCCAGTGGCTCTGCCGATCAGCGCGGCGAGGAGATGGCCGCGATGGAGGGGATATTGCATGCCCGCCGGACCGATCCGCGCATTTTAGACTGGATCGAGGCGAGTGACCCGCCAGACGTCGCGGGCCGCGCGCAATTGCGTCTGATCATGCGCAGCTATCAGCGCGCGACCAAGGTGCCCAGCGATCTGGCGCAGAAGTTGGCGCAGGTGACGTCGGTGGCGCAGGGGGTGTGGGCACAGGCGCGCGCGAACGACAGCGTGGCAGATTTTCTGCCGACTTTGGCTGAAGTTATCGCGCTGCGCCGCGAAGAAGCGGCTTGTCTGGCGCAGGGGGGTGATTTGTATGACGCCCTCTTGGATGATTACGAACCCGGCGCCACGGCGGAAAGCATTGGGGCGATGTTTGGTCGGATGCGGCCCAGACTGGTGGCGCTGCGCGAGGCTGTCTTGGCTAAGATGCCGCCCGCAGCTTTGGTGGGCCGCTTTGGCGAGGCCGCGCAATTGCGCCTGTCCCGGGATTTGGCCTTGGCCTTTGGCTATGACTTTAGTCGTGGGCGGATTGATCTGGCGGTGCATCCATTCTCGAGCGGGTCGGCGTCTGACAGCCGCATCACCACGCGGGTGGTGGAAAGCGATCCGTTTAATTGCATCTATTCCACCATCCATGAGGTCGGGCATTCCAGCTACGAGCTGAACATCGACCCTGATTACAAGCTGACGCCACTTGGGCGCGGCGTCTCGATGGGGGTGCATGAAAGCCAAAGCAGGATTTATGAAAATCAGATCGGGCGCGGGCGCGGGTTTACCAAGTTCCTGTACGGCGAGATGAAAAGCCGGTTCGACTTTGACCTTGCCAGCGCCGAGGCGTTTTATGCCGCCGTCAACCGCGTGCAGCCCGGTTTCATCCGCACCGAAGCGGATGAGGTGCATTATAACCTGCACATCATGATGCGCTTTGATCTGGAACGCGCTTTGGTGCGGGGAGATCTGACGGTGGTCGATCTGGAAGCCGCGTGGAACGAGCGGTTCTTCAAAGACTTTGGCGTCAAGGTTGATCGCCCTTCGCACGGTGTTTTGCAGGACGTGCACTGGTCGGTCGGGCTGTTTGGCTATTTCCCCACCTATACGTTGGGCAACGTCTATGCCGGCTGTTTGTGGCAGGCGATGAATGCCGCGGTGCCGGGGCTAGAGGGGCAGTTGTCGCGCGGCGATACGGCTTCCGCGATCGATTGGCTGCGGGAAAATTTGCAGCGGCACGGGGGGCTGAACTCTCCACGCGAGACGATTGCGCTGGCCTGCGGGTTTGAACCCAGCGAAGGGCCGCTGCTGGAGTATCTTGAGGCCAAATTCGGGGCCTTGTACGGGCTGTGAGTGCCAAGGAAAGCCTTGCGGTTTGGCTTTTAGCGCTGGGCCTGTTTTTGATCTACGCTGGCGTCTTCTATGCCTTTCCGGCTCTGTTGCCCGACCTTTTGGCCGACACGGGGTGGAGCAAGGCTGACTTGGCCCTTGGGCCCACGCTGTCTTATCTGGTCATGGCAGTGCTGACGCCGCTGACGGGGCGGGTGATTGATCGCGGGCATGGTGGGGCTTTGGTCATCGTCATGCCGATTCTGGCGGCGTTGGGGATTGTGGCCCTCGCTTTCGTGCAAACGCGCGCGCAGTGGTGGGCGGTTTGGGCGATTTTGGGGGTGGCGCAATCAGGCTGCCTTTATGAAAGCGTCTTTGCGCTGCTCACGCGGCGGATGGGCGATCATGCACGCATCGCGATTACGCGGATTACGCTGGTGGCGGGGCTTTCCAGCACGATGACCTTTCCGTTGGGCCATTGGTTGGGCCAAGCCTACGGCGGGCTGGGGGCGTATTTGGGGTTTGCCGCCTTGGCCATTGTGGGCACTGTGCCGCTGAACATCTGGGCCGTGCGTTTGCTGCGTGGACCAGAGGTTGCACGCAGCGCCGAAGACCATCGCGGCGCTTTGTGGGCGGCTTTACAGCGCCCAGCCTTTTGGGGGATCGCTGCCATTTTCGCGCTGATCTGGCTTAGTCATGGGATGCTGCTGACGTATATTCTGCCCCTGTTTCAAGAGCGCGGCGTGTCGCGCGAATGGGCGGCGATTGCGGCGGCGTGTTTGGGGCCGGCGCAATTGGCGGGGCGGATGGTTTTGGCTGTTGGTGGGGCCAAGGTAGAAAACCGCATGGCGACACGGGTGTCGCTGCTGATGGTTGTGCTGGCGTCGTGCCTGCTGTGGTTTGCGGGGGCAGCACCGATTTTGGTCTTTGTGGTGGTGATTGTGCAGGGCGCGGGGGTTGGCTTGATGTCAATCATGCGCCCAATGCTGATTTTGGATGTACTGGGGCGGCGCGGGTTTGGCGCCATTTCTGGGGCTTCGGCCGTGTCACCCATTGTGGCTACAGCGGTTGCCCCTGTGCTGGGGGCCTATTTGCTGGATCACTTCGGCGCAGGTGCGATTTACGCCTGCTTGATCGGCTTTTCTGCCTTGTCGCTGGCCTTGGCGATGGTGCTGACGCGCAAGCCTGCGGTTGCAGGTTAGGCCCAGTTCGGCGGGCGCTTTTCCAAAAATGCGGTGATGCCTTCGCTGGTGTTGCTGTTGAGCAAATTGTCGACCATGGCGCTGCCTGCGGCGGCATAGGCTTGCTCCAACGGTAGGCCCGTTTGGGCCGCAAAGGCTGCTTTGCCGATGCTGAGGGCTGCGGGCAGTTTTTGCGCCAAGGTTTGCGCAAGCGTCATGGTTTGCGCCGACAAATCCTCAGCCGAGGTAACGCGGTTGACAAGGCCAAGCGTTTGGGCGCGCGTGGCGGAGAGGAACTCTCCGGTCGCGGCCAACTCAAAGGCTGCGCCTTGGGGGATTTTGCGCGACAGGGCGACGATGGGGGTGGAACAGAAAAGGCCGATGTTCACGCCGTTCACCCCAAATCGCGCATGGTCGCTGGCAAAAACCATGTCGCAGGTTGCAGCCAATTGGCAGCCCGCGGCGGTGGCGATGCCCTGCACCTCGGCAATGACGGGTTTGGGCAGGGATGCGATTTGCTGCATGATGCGCGAGCAGAGCGAGAAGAGGTCGCCAAAAGCCGCAGCGCCGCCATCGTGCGCTTGGCGTGCGGCTTGGATTTCTTTCAAATCGTGCCCCGCGCAAAAAGCTTTGCCCATGGCGCGGATCACCACGACCCGCACAGCGGAATCGGCGGCTAGGGCCTCAAACTCGGTCGCCAAGGCGTTCAACATGGGCGTGGATAAAGCGTTCAGCTTGGCCGGATCGTTCAGGATCACGACAGCCACAGCCCCCTCGTCGGCCCGCAGGATCAAGGGTGCGCTCATGCCTTGTTCGCTTTAAACTTGCCCTCAACGACAGCGCCGCTTTCGATGGACAGCGTGGCATAATGCACCTCTGCCCGCACATCAGACGTGGCGCGCAGCGACAGGTTGCGCGCGGCTATGGAGCCGTCAAACGTACCGCGCAGATCGATTGTATCTGCGGAAAGACTGCCTTTGACCTGCCCCTCGACCCCGACGATCAGGGTTTTGGCACTGATCTTGCCGTCAACTTGGCCCAAAACCTCGACTGTGCTGGTCGAGACGATCTCTCCCTTGATCACAAGATCGGATGCCAGCACCGATTTGCCAAAGCCACTGGGCGTTTGTGGCGCGCTGGTGGGAAGAGATTGGTCGCTTGTCTTGCTGAACATGGGAAAGGTCCTAAACAACTTTGTCCGATTAGGGCTGATGCGGGCCCTGCGGTCAAGAGGTGGTGGAAAGGCAGCGCCGTTTCCTGCCAGATCGTGTCGCGCAATGGATTGCAACTGGCGCAAGGGGCTGGTTCACTGCGTGAAAATGACGCTTTGGAGGCGAACAAATGGCTGGTGATCCGTTCTTTCAACCCGTGTCTGGCATGGACTTGCCGCGATTCGCCGGCGTGCCCACCTTTATGCGCTTGCCGCTGGTCGATTTTGACCATCCTCGCTTTGCAGATGTGCAAATAGCGCTGGTCGGCGCGCCATGGGACGGCGGCACAACCAACCGCCCCGGCCCGCGCCATGGCCCGCGCCAATTGCGCGACCTGTCCACCATGATCCGCGCCAAGAACGGGTCAACTTGGGTGGCTCCGTTTGAGCTGGTCAACTGCGCCGATGTGGGCGATGTGGCCCCGAACCCAGCTGACCTGATGGACTCTCTGGCGCGGATGGAGGCGTTTTACACGCGGCTCAAGATGGCGGGTGTGCGGCCCCTAACAGGTGGCGGCGACCATCTGTGCACCTTGCCCATATTGCGCGCTTTGGCCAAAGATCGCCCGCTGGGGCTTATCCAATTCGACAGCCACACCGATCTGAACGACATCTACTTTGGCACGGGCAAATACACCCATGGCACGCCCTTCCGCCGTGCGATGGAAGAGGGGCTGATCGACCCTAAGCGCTATGTGCTGATTGGCATCCGCGGATCGGCTTATGGTCGCGAAGATTGGGATTTTGCAGCCGACCATGGCATTCGCATCATCGGCATCGACGAATTCCACCGGCGTGGCGTGGAAGATGTGATGACCGAGGCGCGGTCTATTGTGGGCGATGGCGAGACCTATGTGACCTATGACATCGACTTTGTGGATCCGACTTTCGCGCCGGGCACCGGCACGCCGGAAGTTGGGGGGCCAAACTCGTGGCAGGCCTTGCAGGTCGCTCGCGCCTTGCGGGGTTTGAACATCGTGGGGGCGGATTTGGTCGAAGTTTCGCCCCCGTTTGACCAGACAGGCGGGACAGCTTGGTTGGGCATCAGCCTGATGTTTGAAATGCTGTGTGTGATGGCAGAACGGATGGCGCGCTAGGGCCTGCGGCCGCCGGAAGGCCGGGGGGCGCTGCCCCCCTGGATCCCCCCGGGATATTTGAGCACGTATGAAAGGGAGAATTGCCATGCTCGCAGAGATGATTGTCACAGGGGCCAAGGTTTTGACGATGGATCCGGCGCAGCCACGGGCCGAGGCCGTGGCGCTTGCGGGCGGCAAGATCGTGGCAGTGGGGTCGGTGGCCGAGGTTTTCGCCCTGCGCGGGCCTGCCACGCGGGTGATCGAGGCGGCGGGGCGCACCTTGCTTCCAGGCTTTATCGAAAGCCATATGCACCTCTTTGGCGGGGCCGAGTTGCAACATTTGCAACTCACGGGCCTGCATGGGCAGGATGCGTTGCGCGCGGCCTTTACGGCCTATGCCAAAGGGCGTGACGGTATGCTGATGGCTGAGGGCGCAGATTACAGTCTGCTGCCGGGTGGCATCACGCGCCATGATCTGGATGCGATTTTTACCGACCGTCCGATTGCCATTCGCGCCATGGACCACCACACGGTTTGGGCCAATACCAAAGCTCTGGAACTGACTGGTCTGCTGCACGGCGCCGAAATGCCCATGGGGCATGAGGTTGTGGTGGGTGCCGACGGGCTGGCCACCGGCGAATTGCGCGAGTTTGAGGCCTTTGATCCAATTCTGGCGCTAGCGGGGGTGTCGCGGCTGTATGTTGCGATCTCGAAGGGGGCGGAGCCTTCGCCTTGGCCGTCAGAGGCAGAGCGGGCGGTGGATAAGGACCATATCGCGCGAGGCTTGGCCCATTGCGCGCGGCAAGGCTGCACCACTTTGGTCAGCATGGATGGCAACCGCTATACGCTGGCCTTGCTGCGCGAGATGCAAGATGAAGGGCGCTTGACCCAGCGCGTCAAGGTGCCGTTCCACATGAAGCCTGAATTCCCGTTGCAGGAGCTAGAGCGCGCCAGTGCGATGTCAGAGGAATTCAACGACGACTGGATCAGCTCTGGCTTTGTGAAGATGTTCATGGACGGTGTGGTCGATAGCCGCACGGCCTTTATGCTACACGACTATCCCGGGGTGCCGGGGCACCGCAGTATGCCGCTGTTCGACCCAGCCTATTTCGACGCGGTCTGTACCGAGATTGACCGGCGTGGATTGCAAATTGCCGTCCATGCCATTGGCGATGGGGCTGTGCGCCAAACGATTGATGGCTATGCGGCGGCGGCCAAGGCGAATGGCTTGCACGATATGCGCCACAGGATCGAGCATATCGAACTGATCGACCGCGCCGATGTGCCCCGCCTTGCAGCTCTTGGCATCACTGCCAGCCTGCAACCGGCCCATCCGCCTGGTGCCATGGACTTCCCCATTGCAGCGATGGAGACGGTGTTTGCCCCAGACCGTTGGAAAGATGCGTATCTGTGCCGCGATCTGGCTGAAGCGGGTGCGCGGGTGGCCTTTGCCTCTGACTGGCCGGTGGCGGATGTGTCTGTGCTGCGCGGGCTGCAAGCGAACTTGACGCGGCCGGCCTATGTGGGGGGCAAGCCGCAGGGGCTGGATTTGATGGCAGCCCTGCACGCCTATACCGCCGGAGGGGCCATTGCCGCCCATATGGAGACGCTGACGGGCACGCTGCGCGTAGGCATGGCTGCCGATCTGGTGCTGATTGACGGCGATCTTGAGGCGACACCTGCCGATCAAATCGGCCAGAGGGGAATCGCCTTGACCGTGGCGGGGGGCAGAATCATCCACCAAGCCCATGGATTCGCTTAAGTTATCCACAAAATAGCCCACGCCGTCGCATCCCAAAGGGTGCGGCGGCGTCAGTTGGGGTGTGACACCTGAGACTCACTGCGTAAAAAACCTAAGTTTTACAGGGTTTGACAAGAAATCGTCACGCAGGCTCTTTTTTTCACTTGCGGGCATTTGGATGTTTCCCTAAATGATGCTTCACCGAAACGCGGACGACGCTGTAAGGCGATGGAATCGGGGAGGTAGCGGCGGTGGCGGGTTTAGGCTTGCTGGTGCTGTTGGAAATTCTGAAGGCACGGCGGTTCGGGGAACGCTAGGAAACTGGCGCCTCGAGTTCTTTTGTCCTCTTGCTCTTTGAAATGTAGATGACTGAAGGGATATGCGGGCGGTTTGGACGCAACGGCGTTTAATCGCAGCATATCGGCCTAGTAGGGAAGTTGGCGCAAGCTGGTGGTACCGATGATCTAGGTGAAAGCTTCACGGTTTGTGGGTTCTTGTTACTTCGGTAACACGAGCACATGAATTGTTAAGACCTATTTTCGTTCCGAGAATAGGCAGATGTGCGAAGGTTCGACGTCAAGGAAGAGCTGTACAGCTTTTCAACTTGAGAGTTTGATCCTGGCTCAGAATGAACGCTGGCGGCAGGCCTAACACATGCAAGTCGAGCGAGGTAGCAATACCTAGCGGCGGACGGGTGAGTAAC